>JANMEX010000089.1:0-5554 GCA_031377485.1 Phyllobacteriaceae bacterium | reverse complement strand
GTTTGCCATGGCCCGGATCGTGGAAAGTGGCACCGCAGCTTTAACCTCGCCCGCGAGCGGGAGAGGCGGTCCGCAGGACCGGAGAGGGGCAGTCACACTGCCCCGCCACCTCTACACCGCAATCATGCTCATCCTGCGCCCGGCAGAATCTGCCATCCGCCGCCTTATCCTCATTGCCGCGCAAGGCTTGGCGCTCAAGCCACGCGCTTCACTGCCGCTCACGACAGACTTTTCCACATTCTCAACCGCTGGCTCACAAAAAACACCGGCCTTCTCACTGTTTGATCCGCTCAAGCATTTTGATCATGAAGACTTCGATCACAGCATCAACGCCATACCGACAAACAGCATTTCCAGTTCTTACGACGAAGACTCCACCGCCGCGCCGCATCGCGTTCCATCACAAGACGAGCCAATCGATGCCGCATCGCTTTTCTTGCGTCTTCGCGCGCTGCGCCACGCGCTCAGCGATCTTCCCCGCCAGGCACGCCGTCTCGCCCGCTGGCAAATGCGCCGCGACCTGCTACTTCAGCGCAAGGATCAATTCCGCCCAATCCGCATCTCGCCTTTCCGCCCCGGACCGCCACCGGGCTATCGCAAACGGACGCTTCACGAGGTCGATGACATTCTGCGGGACTGCCATTATTTCGCCCGCGAGGCGTGGGCGAAGGAGAGCGCTGACACATCGTAATTCGGCGTAGACCCGATCCAAATTTCCGCCTGCGTCGGCTTATGACTTCACCCTGAAACCAGGGCGAAGGACAAAGTCGTGTCATCATCGTGCACAGCGCCGTCAGTTGACACTTGCAGCCCGAAGTTTACCGTCTCCAGCGAAGGATACAAAATGGACTGTGACCTTATCATTGTCGGTGCGGGCCTTGCCGGTCTGGTCGCCGCTGCGGAAGCCGCGGACCGTGGCAAGCGCGTCATCGTGCTTGATCAGGAGGGTGAACAAAACCTCGGCGGTCAGGCATTCTGGTCACTCGGCGGTCTTTTCATGATCAACACGCTCGAGCAGCAGCGCATGCGCATCCGCGATAGCCATGCGCTCGCCCGCCAGGATTGGTTTGGTTCAGCTCAGTTCGACCGGCCGGAGGATCATTTCCCGCGCCTGTGGGCTGATGCATATATTGATTTCGCGGCAGGCCCGATGCGGCAGTGGTTGCATGGCATGGGCATGCGCTGGTTTCCTGTCGTAGGCTGGGCGGAACGCGGCGGAAGTGTGGCCGACGGACACGGCAACTCCGTGCCGCGTTTTCACGTCACCTGGGGCACCGGTCCCGGTGTGCTGGAACCCTTCGTCCGCCGCGTCAAAGTCCACGTGGACGCTAGCCTCATCACTCTGAAGTTCCGCCATCGGGCGACTGCCATCGACATGACAAACGGCGCGGTCACCGGAGCATCCGGCGATATCCTTGAACCAACAAATGTACTGCGCGGCCAGCAATCTTCACGCACCATTACCGGAAGTTTCTCCCTTGCTGCCAACGCGGTTATCGTCGCCTCCGGAGGAATAGGTGGCGATCATGCAAAAGTTCGAAAGGCTTGGCCAACAGATCGCCTTGGTCGAGCACCCAAAGCCATGGTCGCGGGCGTGCCGCACCATGTCGACGGCGCAATGATCGATACAACGGCGAACGCAGGAGGCGCAGTCATCAACAGTGATCGCATGTGGCACTATACAGAAGGCGTCAAAAATTGGCACCCGATCTGGCCCAACCACGGCATCCGCATCTTGCCTGGCCCTTCCTCTATTTGGCTCGATGCCGTAGGCAAACGCTTGGAAGCGCCTTGCTTGCCGGGCTTCGATTCGCTCGCCACACTGAAGCGTATCCTTTCCACCGGACATGACTGGTCGTGGTTCATACTCACCCAGAAAATCATCGAAAAAGAATTCGCCCTCTCCGGCTCCGAGCAAAACCCGGACATCACCGGCAAGGACTGGAAGCTCCTGATCAAAAGTCGCGTGTTCGGCAAAGGCGCACCCGCCCCGGTCGAGGCGTTCAAAAAACACGGCGAGGATTTCATCGTCCGTGAAACGCTCGAAGAACTCGTTCCAGCCATGAACGATCTCGTCGGCTCAACGCTCCTTGATTTGGCATCAGTCCGCGTTCAAATCGAGGCCCGCGACCGGCAAATTCTAAATCCTTATTCCAAAGATACACAAGTCACCGCAATCCGCGGCGCACGAAACTATCTCGGCGACAAATTGATACGAACCGCAAGGCCGCACGAAATCCTCAATCTAAAAAACGGACCGCTCATCGCAGTCCGACTCAATATTCTCACCCGCAAGACCTTGGGGGGCATTCATACTGATTTGGAAGCCCGCGTGCTGGACAGCGATGGCAAACCCGTCACCGGCCTCTACGCGGTTGGTGAGGCCGCCGGCTTTGGCGGTGGCGGTTATCACGGGTACAACGCACTTGAGGGAACGTTTCTTGGCGGGTGCATATTCTCAGGATTAAAAGCCGGACGGTCGATTTGAACTCACGATATAATTTTCAATCAACTTCGCTTTAGCCAGATCTTTTGGTCGACCAAACCTTCGGAAGATTTCATATTGTTCTTCAATCTCTGGCACGAAGACCGCTGCATTTCCAACAACTACCTGGATACGACTTACAAATACCATGCGTGTGCAGGCACCGTTCTCCCACAGATCCAAATCTCCTTGGAATTCAATATCAACACCGCCGTCAACCTTTATACGCCCATAAGGGTTTGAACGGAATTTGGCGTGCGGCGCGGGCGGAATTTCCACGACGCCCACTTTGGCCAGCTTCCGCCTTAGCGTGTCACCATCAGCAACCACGTCAATATCATCAGGTGTAATGCCATCAATCCCGGAAAGCACTAGCGCCGTTGAGCCTATTATCCACCACGGCGCAGTCTCCCCTTCCATCAGTTCGGTTAAACGCAAAAGCCCATTCTCAAGCCGCCTGTCCATTCACTCCGCCGCCGTCTCCATCGCGGTTAAACCGGCGTCGAATTGCAACTTGGCAAGGCGCGCATATACGCCACCTTTTTTGACTAGGGACTTGTGCGTGCCCTCTTCGACAATCCGGCCTTTGTCCATGACAAGGATTCGGTCGGCTTTCAAAATGGTTGCGAGACGGTGCGCTATGATCAGCGTTGTGCGACCGTTCATCAAACGCTCCAAAGCGGTCTGCACTGCCGTTTCGCTCTCGGCATCCAAAGCAGAAGTCGCTTCATCTAAAAGCAAGATCGGCGCATCTTTCAGAACGGCACGGGCAATGGCGATCCGCTGGCGTTGGCCGCCGGAAAGCATGATGCCGCGCTCGCCAAGTTCGGTCGCATAGCCATTTTGCAAAGCTTCGATAAAGACGTCGGCTGAAGCTGTCTTGGCCGCATCCTTTATCGCTCTGTCGTCAGAGCCTGGTTTGCCAAAGCCGATGTTGTCTGCAGCGCTTGCGGCAAATATCGTGACATCTTGCGGAACCACTGCAATGCGCTGGCGCACGGCAACTGGATCGGCCGTTTTGATATCAATTTCATCAACAAAAATTTGCCCCGACTGTGGATCATAAAATCGCATCAAGAGCGAAAACACTGTGCTCTTGCCAGCACCGGAAGGTCCGACAATCGCGACGGTCTCGCCAGATTTCACGGAAAAAGACAAACCGCGCGCGACCGCTGTGTCCGGACGGCCCGGATAGGCGAAATCGACGTTCTCAAACCGAACAGTGCCCTTGGCAGGAACCGGCAAGGCGACTGGATTGGGGGGCGCGGAAACGTCAGGCTTTTCATTGAGGATTTCTACCAGCCGTTCGGTGGCACCAGACGCCTGGCTGAGTTCACCCCAGACTTCTGAAAGCGCGCCAAGGGAACCTGCGGCAAATACTGAATACAAGAGAAATTGGCCAAGCGTTCCGCCTGACATGGTCCCAGCCATTACGCTTTGCGCACCAAACCAAAGCACCGCAACGACGCTGCCGAAAATCATGAAAATCGCGAAAAATGTCAAAACCGCCCGCGCCTTGGTCGAAGCCTTGGCGGCATCAAAGGCAAAATCCACCGCTTTGCCGAACCGATCGGTAACCAAGCTTTCATTAGTGAAAGCTTGCAAGGTTCGCACCGCGCCAATCGACTCTGACGCATAGGCCGTTGCACCGGCGAGCATATCCTGCGCCGCGCGGGAGCGGCGCCGGACATTGCGACCGAAGGCGACGATCGGCAAAACCACCAACGGGATCGCCCCGATCACAAGGCTGGCAAGCTTCGGGCTGGTGACCACCATCATCCCTAAAGCGCCGACACCCAAAATTGCATTGCGCAGTGCCATAGAGGCAGAGGCGCCGACTGCGGATTTTATTTGCGTCGTATCCGCAGAAAGCCGCGAGACGATCTCGCCGGATTGCGAGCGGTCAAAAAATGCCGGTGACAATTGCGTCACATGGGCGAACACGTCGCGGCGGATGTCAGCGACAATCCGCTCGCCAAGATTGATGACGAAATAATAACGCGCCGACGAAGCAAGCGCCAAGACACCGGCGACCAGCAAAAGCATCAAGAAGTAGTTGTTGATGAAAGTGCTGTCGGACGCCGAAAATCCTTTGTCTATCATCCGGCGTACTGCGGTCGGCAACACAAGAGTGGTCATCGCGGCAAGCGTCAGGAAAAACAGCGCCGCCGCAACTTGGCCCTTGTAGCGCCCGAGATAGGGAAAAAGTTTCGAAAGCGGCCTGAGCGAGCGCCGCTTCCTCTCGATTTCAGCGGCTTCAGTACTGGAAAGATCGGCCATAGGTGCTCCCGGGAAGCGCTGCCTGATTCTCGCCAGTCCGCACTTGTTATCGACTTGCCGCTGATGTATAGGCTCGCCGACCCTTTTTGAAGCCGTGTTGTGAAAAACCTTGCTGCTTCAAATGTTCAAGCCAATTTGTGACGATGTTTGCCCCGAACGGGCTCATTGAAACGTTCATTTGACAGGAAACGTGCCATGAAGGCGAAGATTCATCCAGACTACCACACCATCAAGGTCGTCATGACCGATGGCACCGAATATTTCACCCGCTCCACCTGGGGCAAAGAGGGTGATACAATGAACCTCGACATCGATCCGTCGACCCACCCGGCCTGGACCGGCGGCAACCAGCACCTGCTGGATCGCGGCGGCCGTGTTTCCAAGTTCAAGAACAAGTTTGCCAATCTCGGTATCTGATTTTTGGCATTGCGCAGAAATGAGCCCCGGTCCGAAAGGTCCGGGGTTTTTTGTTGACCAGAAGCTGGACGGCGTGACGCGGGATTTGCCCATGACAAAACGCCCGTCAGGTTTCCCGCCCTCCGGTTTCACGCCCACATGGGTCGGAATTATCACGATGTATTTGGCGCGTTCATCGCCTCGCGGGCGAAATAATGGCAGTCCCGCAGGATTTCATCGACGGCGTGAAGCGTCCGCTTGCGATAGCCCGGTGGTGGTCCGGGGCGGAAGGGCGAGATGCGGATGGGGCGGAATTGATCTTTGCGCTGAAGAAGGACATCGCGGCGCTGTTGCCAACGGGCGAGACGGCGAGCCTGGCGGGGAAGATTGCTG
>JANMEX010000040.1:0-3046 GCA_031377485.1 Phyllobacteriaceae bacterium | reverse complement strand
GCGCACCAGCGCACGCCCGATCGAGACACGCTGCATCTCGCCGCCTGAAAGCTGGGTGGCCTTGTTTTGCAGCTTTTCGGAAATACGAAGCATTTCGGCGATCTCGCCAACCTTCTTATTGATTTCAGCTTCAGGCAATTTTCTGCCCGGTGCACGCAGCGGGAACGCCATGTTTTCAAACACGGTGTAATGCGGATACAGCGAATATTGCTGGAACACGAAGGTGACGTCACGCTTGGACGCATCAAGTGCCGTCACGTCCACGCCGTCCATGAAAACTTGCCCGACTTCCGGTTTTTCAAGACCGGCAACAAGCCGCAACGTCGTGGTTTTGCCAGCACCGGTCGGCCCCAGAAGAACGACAAACTCGCCGTCCTTGATGGTGAGATCGAGGTTGGAAACCGCGTTGATGTCTCCAAACCGCTTTGTGACATTTGCGAGTCTGATTTCAGACATGAGCGGCTCCTGCAAACAAATCGCTTTTCAGCGCACGGTCGGTTTTCTCGTCAAACACGACAAGGGCCTGGCTGTTGAAGTCAAGGCCGACGGTTTCGCCGACATAGGCCTTGGCCTGATTGTCCGCCCGCACGCGCAACCGTCCCGAAGGTGTGGTGAGCGTGACGAGCTGGCGTGAACCCATATACTCAACGCCAAACACTTCGCCGCGCACCGTGCCTTTGTCAGAGAGCGAAATATGCTCCGGACGCGCGCCGACAAAGCCGCCGTGGTCGGCCAAGGCTTCATGAATTTTCGGGAATGACACAGAACCGCCCGGCACGTTTGCCTTGTCGGAACCGGCGGCGAGGCCGGATTTGATCGGCAGGAAATTCATCGACGGGGAGCCGATGAAGCCGGCCACGAATTTGGTGGCAGGGCGCGAGTAGACTTCCATCGGCGCGCCAATCTGCAACACTTCACCGCGGTTCATGATGCATATGCGGTCGGCCATCGACATTGCCTCGACCTGATCATGCGTCACATAAACGGTGGTTGCGCCGACGCGGTTATGAAGAAGCCGCAGTTCCTCGCACATCAGGTCGCGGAATTCCGCGTCCAGAGCGCCAAGCGGCTCGTCCATCAAAAACGCCTTGGCATTGCGCACCAGCGCACGGCCAAGGGCCACCCGTTGACGGTCTCCGGAGGAAAGACCGCCCACCGGCGATTTCAAGATGTTCTCGATACGCAGCATCTTGGCAACCGCCAGTGTCTTTTCCTTCACGTCCTTGGAGGAGAAGCCCTGAACGCGGAGCGGAAACGAGATGTTCTTTTCAACTGTCATGTGCGGATAGAGCGCAAACAGCTGAAAAACAAAGGCGATGTCGCGCTGTGAGCCTGGATTGAAGGTCACGTCTTGCCCGTCCAGCAAAATCTTGCCCGAGCTTGGCACTTCAAGGCCTGCAATCATGCGCAGCGTTGTCGTCTTGCCGCAGCCCGATGGTCCGAGCATCACGAAGAATTCGCCATCATTGATGGTGAAGGATGAATCCTTGACCGCGTGGAAGGCTCCGTAATTCTTCTTCAGATTTTCAATCTTGATCTGAGCCATGATTTCTATTCCGGAAAATGGCTGACGACGACAAAGCCGAGCGTGCCAATGAGGATGGTGAGGAAGGAATAGGTGTAAAGGCTGATCGCGAACGGCTGCACCAGCATCAGGATGCCGACACCGATCAATACGGTCATCGCCATTTCCCACGGGCCGCGCCGAAACAGGCCACCCGATTTCTTTGCCCCTGTTTGTTTGGTCTGTTCGGCACTCATTTGCGAACCGCTCCGAAGGTGATGCCACGCAGCAACTGGTTGCGCAGGAGAATGGTGAACGTGACGATCGGCAGCAGGAACAATGTGGTGCCCGCAGCCACGGCCGGCCAGTCAAGGCCGCCCTCACCGATGATGGCAGGAATGAACGGCGGGGCTGTCTGTGCCTGACCGGAGGTCAAGAGCAGGGCGAACGCATATTCGTTCCAGGCGAAAATCAGACAGAACACCGCTGTCGCTGCAATGCCGGACCGCATTTGCGGCAGTACCACTTTGAAGAAGGCCTGAAGGCGAGGATAGCCATCGATCAAGGCCGCATCTTCATATTCGCGTGGAATTTCGTCCACAAATCCCTTGAGCAGCCATACCGAGAGTGAAACGTTCACTGCCGTATAAAGAATGACCATGCCCAGGGCCGTGTCAGACAGGCCGAGCTGGCGATACATCAGGAAGATCGGGATCGCGACGGCAATCGGCGGCATCATGCGGGTCGACAAGATGAAGAACAAAAGATCGTCCTTCAACGGCACCTTGAAGCGGGAGAAGCCGTAGGCCGCAAGCGTTCCAAGGAACACGGCAAGGAATGTCGAGCCGAAACCAATGATCAGCGAGTTCTTGTAACGGCCAACGAAGTTGCTTTCGCCGGTGATGACCATGTTGCGCTCGCGAACGATGCTGTCATACCAGGTTGTCGGCTCGCCGGCGGTCTTGAAATATTCGTCCGTCTGGCGCGAGCGGGATGTGAACAGGTTCACATAGCCTTCCATGGTTGGTTGAAACACGATCTTCGGCGGATAGCTGATCGAGTCCGGCGGTGACTTGAAGCTGGTTGCAACGATCCAGACCAGCGGGATCATCGAGATCAGTGCGTAAAGGATCACCAGAGCGCCAGCGGAGTTGCGGGCCAATGGAGTCGATTCGCCGACCTTGAGCATTTTCGTGCGCGTTGCCATTATGACTTCACCTTGTTCAGGGCTTTGACGTAGATGTTGCCAAGGCCGAAGACCGTTACGAACAGAATGACGGCGTAGGCTGATGAATAGCCGGTCTTCCAATTCTCGAACGCTTCGCGCTTGAGGTTGATGGAGGCGAGTTCTGTCGTCGAACCCGGTCCGCCGGATGTCAGCTCGACCACCATGTCGAACATTTTGAAATTCTCGATTGCCCGGAAAAGGATTGCCAGCATCAGGAAGGGCATGATGCGCGGCAGCGTGATGTAGATGAACTTCTGCCAACCATTGGCACGGTCGATTTCCGCGGCCTCATAAAGATAGTCCGGAATCGAGCG
>JANMEX010000037.1:0-10085 GCA_031377485.1 Phyllobacteriaceae bacterium | reverse complement strand
CATCGGCGAGGCGGTGGCAAACAGGATCAGGGCCGAAGGCGGACAGGTTGCCGTCTGGGATTTGAACGGCCCGATCAAAGTCGACATCTCGGACTATGCCTCGGTCGAGGACGCCGTCAAGGAGACGTTGGCGCAGATGGGCGGGATTGACATCCTCGTTAACAGCGCAGGCATCACCGGTCCGACTGTGCCGCTCGCCGAGTTCCCTATTGACGGCTGGATGCAGGTTATGGCGATCAACGTCAACGGAACCTTCTTCACCAACCGCGCCGTCATTCCGATGATGATCGCGCAGGATTACGGACGCATCGTCAACATCGCTTCCATCGCAGGCAAGGAAGGCAATCCAAATGCCTCCGGCTATTCGGCATCAAAAGCTGCTGTCATTGGCATGACCAAGTCGCTGGCAAAGGAAGTTGCGAAAAACAACATCTCGGTCAATGCGGTGACGCCCGCCGCCGTGCGCACCCCGATCTTCGATCAGATGCCGCAAAGCCACATTGATTTCATGCTGTCGAAAATTCCGCGCGGTCGGTTCGGCACTGTTGACGAAGTCGCAAACCTTGTCTGCTGGCTGGCAAGCGAGGAGTGCTCATTCTCGACCGGCGCCGTATTTGACGTCTCGGGAGGCCGCGCGACGTACTGAGTTCTCAAACTACCCGTTTGAACGTCTGCTTGGAGTGAAGGTCATGAAAACCGGAATAAATCTGTTGCTGTGGACACCCCATGTGACCGCCGAGCATTTCCCGATTTTGAAGGACCTGAAAAAAACCGGATACGACACGGTCGAAATCCCGATATTCGAAGGCACGCCAGACCATTACGCCATGCTTGGCGCCGAACTCGACAGATTGGGGCTGGAGCGCAGTGTCGTCAGCGTCATCGGACCATCGGGAAAGAACCCGCTGTCACCCGACAAGGCCGCGCGTCAGGCGGCAGTTGACTACACCAAGAGGGTGATCGACTGCACGGCAGCACTGGGCGCCAACATTCTAGCCGGACCCATGCATTCGGAACTCGGCTATTTTTCCGGCAACGCTCCGACCGCCACTGAGCGCAAGCATGGCATCTCCTTCCATCGCAAGGCCGGGGACTATGCGGCGAAGAAGAAGGTGCGCTTTGCGCTGGAGGCGCTCAACCGGTTTGAATGCTACTTCCTCAACACCATGGAACAACTCGCTGACTACCTTGATGAGGTCGATCATCCTGCGGTTAAGGCGATGTACGATACGTTCCACGCAAACATTGAAGAGAAAGACCCGGTTAACGCGATCAAGACCATCAAGAAGCACATGATCCATGTGCACATTTCGGAAAATGACCGCGGCACACCGGGCAAGGGCCATGTGCCATGGGAGGCAACCTACAAGGCGCTTCGCGCGGCAAAATATGATGAATGGATCACCATCGAAGCCTTTGGCCGTGCAATGCCGGAACTGGCTGCCGCAACGCGGGTATGGCGCGACTTCTTCCCGACGCGAGAGAGCGTGTATCGTGAAGGATTCAAAGAGATGAAGAAGGGTTGGGCCAAGGCGCAATGACCAGCGTTCCGCGCATCTACGTTGTCGGCACATGCGACACGAAGGCGCCGGAACTTCATTATGCCCTAGATCTCATCAGGAAGGCCGGGGCCGATGCGCTAATCGTCGATGTCTCCACAGGCCCCGGCCAATTTGCAGCTGACATTGGCCCGGAAGTTGTTTCCGGATTTCATCCGGATGGTGTCTCAGCCGTTTTGGGTCTCTCGGATCGTGGACAGGCCGTGACTGCCATGGCCGAGGCGCTCACCCGCTTCATCCTGTCCCGAACCGATGTTGCAGGGATCCTCGGCATGGGCGGATCGGGCAATTCGACCATCGTCACCGCCGCGATGCGCGCGCTGCCGATCGGCTTGCCGAAGTTGATGGTCTCGACACTTGCGTCTGGCAATGTCGCGCCGTTTGTCGGTCCGTCCGATATCACCATGATGCACTCGGTCAGCGATGTTGCCGGCCTCAACGCGATCTCGCGCAAAGTGATCGGCAATGCAGCGCATGCGATTGCCGGTATGGTGCTGAATTCGGTTCCGCAAGTCAGTGACGGCAAGATGCCGGTCGGCATGACCATGTTCGGTGTCACGACAAATTGTGTCGGCCAAATTCGCCAGATGCTGGAGGAGACGTGCGAATGCTTCGTCTTCCATGCCACCGGCACTGGCGGGCAATGCATGGAGAAGCTGATCGATTCAGGCTATCTCGCTGCGGCCATTGATATCACCACCACGGAAGTTGCCGACCACCTGTTCGGCGGCATCTTGCCCTGCACTGATGACCGGTTCGGCGCGGTGATCCGCACGAAAATTCCCTATGTCGGATCTGTCGGCGCCGTCGATATGGTCAATTTCGGTGCGCGGGAAACTGTTCCGGAAAAATACGCCGGGCGGAAGTTCCATGTGCACAATGCAACAGTCACATTGATGCGTACGACACGGCAAGAGAACGCCGCCGTCGGCACATGGATTGTTGAGAAACTGAACCAGATGCAAGGTCCTGTTCGGTTTTTACTGCCACTTCGCGGAGTTTCCGCAATTGACGTCGAGGGCACGCCGTTCCACGATCCTGATGCGGACACAGCCTTGTTTGAGGCCATCCGCACAGGGTGGAAACCGTCCTCCAATCGCCAATTGGTCGAGGTGGACGACCACATCAACAGTGCCCAATTCGCCGAGGCGGTTGTCAAGGCATTCAGGGAAGTAGCGTGAGCAAGCATGGCCAGAATTGAACGATCGGCACTCCTCGAAAAATTCCGTGACATGGTGCGGCGCCGCCAGCCGATTATCGGCGGCGGAGCAGGCACGGGCCTTTCCGCCAAATGCGAGGAGGCGGGAGGAATTGATCTTATTGTCATCTACAATTCTGGCCGCTATCGCATGGCCGGGCGCGGCTCCCTTGCGGGGTTGATGGCCTATGGCAACGCCAATGACATCGTGCAGGAGATGGCGCGCGAAGTCTTGCCCGTGGTCAAGCACACGCCCGTGCTGGCCGGCGTCAACGGAACGGATCCGTTTGCGCTGATGGATGATCTTCTCGACCGGCTCAAGCAGATGGGCTTTTCCGGTGTGCAGAACTTTCCGACCGTCGGCCTGTTCGATGGCATCATGCGCCGGAACCTTGAAGAGACCGGCATGGGCTACGGGCTCGAAGTGGACATGATTGCCAAGGCGCACCAGCGCGACATGCTGACAACACCTTACGTATTTTCCGCTGACGAAGCCGTGGCGATGGCCAAAGCAGGTGCAGACATCATCGTGCCGCACATGGGGCTGACCACCGGTGGCACCATCGGCGCGGAGACTGCGGTCAAGCTCGAACAGTGCCCGGCGATAATCG
This sequence comes from Phyllobacteriaceae bacterium, assembly GCA_031377485.1. Taxonomy (GTDB): domain Bacteria; phylum Pseudomonadota; class Alphaproteobacteria; order Rhizobiales; family Rhizobiaceae; genus JANMEX01. The sequence continues at coordinate 6,717 of JANMEX010000037.1, read as the reverse complement.
ATGAATGGGCGGAGGCTGCGATGAAGGTGCGCAAGGACATCATGGTGATCTGCCACGGAGGTCCGATTTCCTCGCCGTCTGATGCGGAGTATATCCTCAAACACTCGGAGCATGTGCACGGCTTTTACGGCGCAAGCTCGATGGAGCGGCTGCCCACGGAAATCGCCCTCACGGCGCAGACCAAATCGTTCAAATCAATTTCCTTTTAGGGAGATCACAAACATGGCACGCGCCTATGCCAGCGCCATCATCAAGGCGCCCGTCGAAACCGTCTGGAGCCTGATCCGCAATTTCAACGGACTGCCTGACTGGGTGCCGATCATTGCCGATTCAAAGATTGAGGGCGGGCTGGACGCAGACGTCGTGGGCTGCGTGCGCTCGTTCCACACCAAGGACGGCGGCCATATCCGCGAGCGCCTTTTGTCGCTGGATGACGCCAATCACACTTTTGCCTACAATTTCGAAAAGCCAGCCTTTCCGGTCAAAAACTACATAGCCACCGTCAGGCTGATGCCGGTGACGCACACCGACCAAACCTTCGCCGAATGGGAGGCCGTTTTTGACGAAGCGCCGGGCGACGAAGGCAAATATGTCGGCATCATTTCCCGCGATGTGTTCGCGGCAGGCTGGAAGGCGCTTAACCAAAAGATTAGACGCGAGAAACCGGCAAAACCGGATGGCGCCGAGCGCTGGAAAGCCTGGGCACCCAATAAGGTCTGGACTTCGCGTATCATGAAAGCCCCCGTCACGGATGTCTGGAAAGTCATGCGCGACTTTGCTGGCATGGGCGGCTGGCACGATGAAATCACCAAAATGAAAATGCTGAACAAGACGCGGTCCGACAAAGTGTCGGGCGTGCGCGACTTCTATTTCGGCGACGGGCATCTCAATGAGGAATTGCTGTCGCTCTGCGACCAAACCCGCTCGTTTCTCTACTGTATTACCAAATCGGAAATCCCGTGGATGAACTATGTTTCCGGCCCCCGTCTATGGCCGGTGACCGCTGACAATTCGACATTTGGCGTGTGGACCGGCGACTGGGTTTCCAGCCCTCGAGAAGACTTGGTACTCATCCCGCGCACAGAAGCAAACGTCTATCAAAAGGCCTTCGCCACGTTGGAGCAGAAACTGAAGGCTGCCAAAAAAGCTTGAGGATACAGGAGGAAGTCATGGAGCGGATGGGGCAGGTGATTCAACTGCATGCTGACATCATCGATGAATATAAACGCATTCACGCCGAAACGTGGCCAGCGGTGCTGAAGGCGATTTCTGATTCAAACATCCGCAATTACACGATCTTCCTGAAAGAGCCCGAGAATTTGCTGTTCGCCTACTGGGAATACCACGGATCGGATTTTTCCGCAGACATGAGCAAGATGAAACTCGTGCCAGAAATGCTCGAATGGTGGAAGATCACTGACCCGATGCAAATACCATTATCAACGCGAAAGACCGGTGAGTGGTGGGCGCGGATGGAGAATGTATTTCACACTGATTAGAATACTGACTTATCCGTTTATCAGGAGTTTGACAGTTTCTTTGCGCACTGCCGCGATGGTTGGTTCGAGAAGCTTCAACCGGTCGAAAACATGTGGCTGATCGGCGAGGGACCGGCGCAAGGCATTTCCAAATGTAATACGCAGTTCGGTGCCGATGTTGAATTTTGCCACACGCGTCTCACGTGCGATCATCCGGCGCGTGGATTCGGGTATTCCACTTCCTCCATGTATGACCAAGGGCAGCCGGGTAACCGTCTCGATAGCCCGCAATGCCTCCATATTTATGCCATTGGTTTTTTCGGTGTTGAGGTGGACATTTCCGACCGAGACGGCAAGTGCATCTGCGCCACTCTCAATGTCAAAACGTGCGGCTTCTTTCGGATCGGTAAATACGCCTTGCTCTCCGCTGTGATAGCCCACAAAACCGACTTCGCCTTCAACAGAAATTCCAAACGGTTTTGCAATGCCAACGACCTTGGCTGTAAGCTCGATGTTTTCCGCAATCGGCAAACGCGAGCCATCGATCATGACAGACGAAAAGCCGTGGTCGATGCCTTCGCGGCATTCATCAACTGAGTAGGCATGGTCGATATGGCAGACCACTTGTGCCCGCGATTGCTCGGCGAGATGGCGGAACATTTTGCCCAGTATCGGAACCGGCATGTATTTGCGGCATCCGGGCCCTGCCTGCAAAATAATCGGTATACCGGTCTCATCCGACGCCTCTACGAAGGCGCGCGCTTCTTCCCAACCGAGTACCACGAGCCCCATGATTGCCCTGCCTTCGTTCATCGCAGGCAGGAGAACGTCATTGAGGTTGGCAACGGTCATTTGAACTTCGCGATCATGTCCTTGATGCCCGGAATGGTTTCAATTTGATGGGCATGGCTTGGCTGAAAATACTGCACCAACGGACGCTGGCTTAAGCCTCCAAGGATGGTGAAATAATACATCTCATACCCCGGCGCGACCACGCAAGGGTGATAGCCTTTTTCAAGCACCACAGTCGAACCGTCTAGAAGATGAAAGGCATCGCCCACTTTGCCGTCTTCGCGCTGAACCAGTTGGAGTCCGAAGCCATTGGCGGGGCGAAAGCGAAAATTGTAGGTTTCGTCATGCCGCGTTTCGAGTGGCAACCTGTCAGTGTCATGCTTGTGGGGCGGGAAGCCTGACCAGCCACCTTGGCCGACAGTGAACAGCTCCGAGACCAGAAGGCGGCCGACTTTATCGCGGTATTTCGACCCGAGAATGTGCTTGATTTTGCGATGGGTTTTGGTCTCGTCCGAACCATATTGAACGCGATCAATATCCGCTTCCCGCACGGCGAACGGCTCAAGGACAACATCATATTTTGCGCCCGCGATGAATATTTCAGCGCTGTCTGACTGGCAAACAAATTGCGCCTTTGCGCCCGTCGGGCAATAGACACCTTCCGGTTCGCCGTCCCAGACATCAATGCGGCGCTTGCCCAAGTCCTTAAAGTGCGCACCTTCAATTTCGACATCAACTGTACCAGTTGCCGGAACGATTGCGGTCTCGTAACCGGGAACCTGATATTCAAAAACCTCGCCGCGTTTCAATTTGACTATATTGAAATAGTTCAACGGCACGCGGGTGTCTTCTGCATCTACGATCGCGAGGTTGTGATTGTCATGTGGTGCAATATGCATGGCTTCAATTCACATTTTGGTTTGAAAGGAATGTGGTAAGTTCATCCGTCGTTGGTGAGGCGGGTGCGCAACCAACGCGGCTGACTACAATGGCTGCTGCTGCCGAACCGCACCTGACTGCGTCCTGCAAAGTATGCCCGATTGCCAGGTTCGTGCACAAGGCACCAAGGAAAGCATCGCCTGCACCTGTTGGCTTGATGGCTTTGACGGGGAAGACGGGCGTTTCGAATGACAGACTGCCGGCGAAAGTGACTGACCCGCGCTCGCCCATTTTATGAATAGCAATGGCATCACTTGCGAGACTTCTAGCCAAATCAAGCCCCCCATTTGTCGTTCCCGCGAGCAGGTCAAACTCTTCATTGTTTCCGACAATGATATTGGCCAAGGAGGCGGCTTGCCGGCAAAGGCTCGCTGCTTCTTTGCGCGATGCCCAACTGTAAGGCCGGTAATCAATATCGAGAATGATTGGCAGTCGTTTCAGGTTTGCGCGGTGCATGAGATCCAGTACTGCGCTACGCGATGGCTCAAGCGCCAAACAGGTACCCGTCAAAACGAGCGCACCGAACGGCTCAAGATCGACTGCGCTGATGTGCGTGCTTGAAAGTTGAAAATCAGCAGCATTGTTGCGGTAGATCACAGCTTGGCAATTGTTGGCACGGGTCTCAACGACTGCAAGTGAAGTGCGCACTTCACCATGCTGTTTGAAGACGTAGTCTGACTTGATTCCATATTCGGCAAGTTGTTTGGCCACAAACCGGCCGACCGCATCGTCAGATACACAGCTTAACAGGCTTGCCTGCCCGCCAAGCCGCGAAATTGCCGCGGCGATATTTGCAGCAGAGCCTCCCAACGCAGCCGAAAAATATGTGGCATCTTCAATTTGGGATCCCGGCGGATCGGCATAAAGATCCATGCCTGCGCGTCCAACTACTAGAAACCGGTTCCGGCTAAAACGGATATTGTCCACAAATCGCCCTCCCGCTCGCACATTGGCAAACTCACACTTGACGGCGAATGATAAATGCGGTTTGAATATATTGCAACCGGTTGCAAAATGAAAATGGAAATATGCTTTGAGCGATATCGGGATCGGGATAGTTGGAGCCGGGTACATGGGCAAAGCCCATTCAGTTGCCATGGCTGCCGTTTCAGCGGTGTTCGATACGGCACTTCGTCCGCGTCTTGAAATGATCTGCACGACGACGCCTGAAGGTGCGGCAAACAAAGCCAAAGCCTATGGATTTGCGCGCTCGACGAGTGACTGGAAGGCATTGGTCAATGACCCGCAGGTGCAGGCTATTGTTATAGCCAGCCCGCAAGAAACACATCGCGAAATTGCGCTTGCGGCGTTTGCGCTCAGAAAGCCGGTGCTGTGCGAAAAGCCGCTCGGTGAGAGCTTGGCAGACAGCCGCGCCATGGTCGCGGCGGCGGAGCAATCCGGCTCGGTCAACATGGTCGGCTTCAATTACATCCGCACGCCCGCCTCGCAACTGGCGCGTCAAATCATTGCAAGTGGCGAGATCGGGGAGATTACCTACCTTCGCGGCGAGCATACAGAAGATTTTTTGGCTGATCCGCTGCTCCCTTCAAACTGGCGTACTAAGGGGAGAGCCAACGGCAATATGGGGGATTTGGCGCCGCACATCATCAATGCAGCCCTTGCACTGGCTGGACCTGTACATTCTCTGATTGCTGACATCCAGATCGTCCACAAAACACGACCCGGTTCAACTGGGCCGGAAGAAGTTACGAATGATGATCAGGCACAAATCATGTGCCGGTTTGAAAGTGGTGCAATGGGCGGGCTTTACATCAGCCGTATCGCGACAGGGCGTAAGATGGGTTACGCCTACGATATCTATGGCACAAAAGGCGCTATCCGTTTTGATCAGGAAGATCAAAATGCTCTCTGGCTGTACAAGGGCGAGCAACGCCCGGATCGACAGGGCTTTACCAAAATACTGACCGGCCCCGAGCATCCAGATTATAAGCCTTTCTCCCTCGGCCCCGGTCATGGAACTGGCTATCAGGACCAGATCACCATCGAGGCGAAGGACTTCCTTGAATCAATTGCGACTGGCAAAAGCAAATGGCCGACTTTTCGCGATGGGTTGGAAGTCAATCGCATCATTGAAGCGTCATTTGTTGCGCATGAGCAACGCCGTTGGGTGGAAATAGCCTCGGTCTAACATTCAATTTTTGGGTATCTCAATGACAATCAAAATAGGAAACGCACCGTGTTCGTGGGGTGTTGAATTTGCAGATGATCCCCGCAATCCGGCTTGGGAGCGTGTTCTCGATGAATGCAAAGTTGCAGGCTACCATGGCATCGAACTTGGCCCTATCGGCTTCATGCCGGAGGATCCGGCGATACTTGGCGCTGCGTTGGCGGAGCGTGATTTATCACTCATCGGTGGTGTCGTATTTCGGCCATTCCACGATGCAGCCAAATGGCAGGAGGTTATTGATGCCTCCGTGCGCACGTGCAAGGCGTTGACCGCTCACGGAGCCAAGCATTTGGTCTTGATCGATTCGATCTCTCCGCGCCGTGCGCCAACTGCTGGCAGGCCGGATGAGGCCGAACGGATGAGTGAGCCTGAGTGGCGCGATTTTGTTGGCCGCATCCGCACCATTGCCCGGATGGGTGCTGAAGAATACGGTCTCACCGTCTCGATCCATCCGCATGCAGCCGGTTTTATGGATTTTGAACCGGAAATCGAGCGCCTGCTCAGCGAAACGCCATCCAACCTCCTTAAGATTTGTCTTGATACAGGCCATTCGCACTATGCCGGATTTGATCCCGTCCCCTTTATGGAGCGGCATATGGAGCGAATTTCGTACATGCATTTCAAAGATATAAATCCCGTTGTCCGTGCCGATGTTTTGGCAAAACGGACGGGATTTTATGATGCTTGCGGGCAGGGGATCTTCTGCAACCTTGGTGATGGATTGACGGACTTTCAAGCGGTGCGAAACCTGTTGATCGAAAACAATTATCAGGGGTGGTGCACCGTCGAGCAGGATTGCGATCCTGCTGGCTCGACGTCCCCGGTGAAAGACGCTACCACAAACCGAAATTACCTTCGCTCCATTGGCTTCAACTGACGGACTATAATGAAATGAAAAAACTCAACTGGGGAATGATTGGCGGCGGCGAAGGTAGCCAAATTGGGCCGGCGCACAGAATAAGTGCGGCGATGGATGGCCTTTACACCATGGCGGCCGGTGCGCTCGATATCGATGCGACAAAAGGCAGGGACTACGCCATACGCCTCGGCATTGCGTCTGATCGCGCCTACGGAAACTGGCAAGAAATGTTGGCGGGCGAGCGAAACCGCTCTGACAAGGTTGATCTTGTAACGGTCGCCACACCGAATTCGACGCATTATGAAATAACCAAGGCGTTTCTTGAAGCCGGCATCAACGTGCTGTGTGAGAAGCCCATGACAATGACTGTTCCCGAGGCGGAAGACATCGTTGCAACCGCTGAACGGACGGGTTCCATTTGCGCGGTAAATTACGGCTATTCCGGCTACGCGCTGGTGCGA
>JANMEX010000029.1:0-9678 GCA_031377485.1 Phyllobacteriaceae bacterium | reverse complement strand
TCTAGGCGCAAAGCCCATCGCGACATTCCTGCGCATCACTTTGCCGCTGTCGCTGCCCGGCGTGATGACCGGCATGTCATTGGTGACCGTCCTGCTACTAGGAGAATATTTGATCCCGCAACTGCTTGGCGGCGGCAAGATCTATTTTATCGGCAATGCGCTAGTCGATCTCTTCCTCCAGTCGCGCAACTGGCCGCTTGGTTCGGCGATTGCCGTGACACTGGTGCTGGTGGTGGTGATCATCATGGGGCTTGCCATGCGCGTCGCCTATCGCTCGGCTGGCGCGAGACAGGTGGACCTCATCTGATGCGCGGCTTTGTGACAGCGGTATATATGTTCCTCTATGCGCCGATCGCGCTTGTCGTCCTGTTCTCGTTCAATGTCGGACGCAGCGCCAGCGAGTTCACCGGCTTTTCGCTCGCTTGGTATGGCAAGGCGCTGTCGAACAGATTCCTCATCGAGGCACTGCAAAACAGCCTGTTCATCGCGCTCACCAGCGCCGCACTTGCCGCCCTGTTCGGCACCATGGCAGCCATTGGCATGGAGCGGCTGGGAACGCGCAGCCGGATGGTGTTTGACGGCCTGTTTGCTGCCGCCATCGTCGTGCCCGGAGTTGTGATCGGCATCGCCACGCTTGTGGCTCTGGTCGAGGTGTTCGGCGCAATCAACCCGCTGATCGTCCGAGTTTGGCCTGGCGTTACGCCACCGCAATTTGGTCTGGGCTATGCTTCGATCATTGCCGCCCACGGGCTCTTTTCGCTGGCCTTGGTGACGATGATCGTCAAGGCGCGGATCGCCAACCTCAGCCGCGACATTGTCGAAGCGTCGAGTGACCTGTACGCCACGCCACTGACCACATTCCGGCGCATCGTGCTGCCGCAGATCGCGCCGTCAATTTTGGCCGGTTTCCTTCTGTCGTTCACCTTCTCGTTTGACGATTTCATCATCGCCTTTTTCGTTGCCGGCACACAGACAACCTTGCCGATCTATGTGTTTGCCTCGATCCGGCGCGGCGTCACGCCGGAGATCAACGCCATCGCGACACTCGTTCTGGTCGCGTCCATAATTGTGATTGCACTGGCGCGCGTTCTCATGCGCGAGCGCAATTCCAGCCAGTCAGGTGCAGTCACATGATACTCACGGACCGGGTCGCCATTGTCACGGGTTCAGGCTCGGGAATCGGGCAGGCGGCGGCCATTGTAATGGCGCGGGAAGGTGCGGTCATTGGCGTTGCCGACCGCAGCCGCGACGGTGCTGAAGATACTGTCATGCAAATTCGCGAAGCAGGCGGGCGGGCAGATGCGCTGGTGTTCGATGTCACTGACGATGCGGCGCTGTCAGAGAATTTCTCCACATTCATTGCCAAACAGGGGCGCATCGACATTTTGCACAATCATGCCGGGGCGCAGGTGGAAGGCAATCTGGAACAAGTAAGCCCGCAGGGTTTTGACGCCTCCTGGCAACTCAACGTCCGCTCGCACTTCATGGGCGCCCGTCTGGTTGTGCCACACATGAAGAGTGCCGGGCGCGGAGTGATCCTCAACACGTCGTCCAGTTCCGGCGTGCTGTATGACCGCGAGATGATTGCCTACACCACGACCAAGCATGCGGTGATCGCCATGACGCGCCAGATGGCGGGTGACTATGCGCGTTTCGGCATTCGCGTGAACGCGCTCTGCCCGGGCTGGGTCGATACCCCGTTCAACGCGCCCTTCATCGGACAGATGGGCGGCCGCGAGGCAATCGAGGCCTATGTACGCGAGAAGGTGCCGATGGGCCGCTGGGCAAGTGTTGAGGAAATCGCCGAATCGGTGCTTTTTCTGGTGTCAGATCGCTCGTCCTATATGACCGGGCAGATTCTCGTGGTCGACGGCGGTGAAACCGTAGCCTGATGCCAATGCTCATTGAGCAATGATCGACAAATTGCCGTCTTGATCCAGTCTGGGGAAAACACCTGGTTGGGGCAAATAAATATCAGAGGCGTGCCAAATGAGCTTTTCCTCTAACTAAAAACCGGCAGCCATTTGCAACCGAAATCCGATTGCGGGTGCAAAAGACGATAGGTGGATGGAAATCTTTAGTTTGCAAAATCTAATGAAATGAATTGGTGCCCCTGGCCGGACTTGAACCAGCACTCCTTTCGGAACTCGATTTTGAGTCGAGCGCGTCTACCAATTCCACCACAGGGGCATGGACGGCAACAGTCGTCAGGGCGCGGAGATAAAGCATCACGCCCCCTGTGGTCAACCACAATAACGAAGTTGTTTCACTAACTTTTCAGCTCCCGCCTTGCCCGCGGTATGTCAAACGGCTAGGACGACGACGCCGATGAAGCTCTTCCGGTAATGAAGGGAAGCGCGTCAAGACCAGATCTGGATCAATCATGCTTCGACGCCTTTACGACTGGACACTTTCGCTGGCCGCCCGCAAATCCGCGGAAACATGGCTGGCAGTGATCGCCTTTATCGAAAGCTCGTTTTTTCTCATACCGGCAGATGTGCTCTTCCTGCCTATGGTTCTGGCGCGCAGAGATCGCGCTTATCGATACGCATTGATTGCTACCGTTGCTTCAGTGCTCGGCGGGATCCTCGGCTGGATGATCGGTTATTACGCGTATGAAACCGTCGCCAAGCCGGTGCTTGAGTTTTACGGTAAGCTTGATTCTTTTGAGTCTTGGCGTGATTCAGACAAGTACACCATCCTACTTTTGCTGATCTCTTCCGGCTTAGCGCATTTCCCGCCTATCAAGGTGGTCACGATCCTTTCCGGCGCGGCTGCGGTCAACATCTGGGTGTTTATCGCGTCGTGTATCTTGGCGCGGGGTGCACGTTTCTTATTCCTTGCATGGCTCCTGCGCAAATATGGCGCGCCCATTCAGGAATTTATTGAAAAACGCCTTGGCCTCATTGCCGGAGCGGCAGCAGGTGTCCTGATTTTGCTGTATTTGGCTGTTCGATATTTGACTTGAAAGTGAGACAATCATGGGCAGCTTGACGGCATTTCTCGACAAATCAACCGCGCGTACCGCATTACTTCTTGCCCTTGGCATGGCCGCTGTCGTCGGAACAGCGCTGCTGTTCCAGTATGTGGGCGGTTACATGCCTTGCAAACTCTGTCTCGAGCAGCGCACGCCCTATTATGTTGGCGCCCCGCTCATGGTGCTTGCTGCATTGGTTTCAAAGAGCAATCGCTTTGTTTCACGCGGACTGCTCACGATTGGCGGGCTGTTGATGGCTTACGGCCTGTTCCTCGCCATTTATCACTCCGGTGTCGAGTGGTCATGGTGGGCCGGCCCCACAGACTGCACTGCAGCGGCAACCAACGTGACTTCGGACGCAGGCACGCTCCTCGACGACATCAATGCCATCCGCCCGCCATCGTGCGACAAGGCGGCCCTGCGCATACTTGGCCTGTCCATGGCCGGCTGGAATGTGCCTGCAAGTCTGGTTCTGATGGTGGTAGCATTCCGCGCTGCGTGGAAAGCTTGATTCTGGCGTGTGGCTCCGAGGCGAGGATTGCCAGAAATTCGGCAATGCTCACGGTTCGAGGACGGAATCCCAGTATAGATAATCCATCCAACTTTCATGCAGATGATTGGGTGGGAACATGCGGCCATTGTTGTGCAAATCGTGCACGCTTGGCTGATACGGCTTCTGGCGCGGAAACATGTGCGCCTGCGCGGGCATGAGCCCGCCTTTCTTCAAATTGCATGGCGAGCAGGCCGCAACGACATTTTCCCAGGTTGTCTGTCCTCCGGAGCGGCGGGGAATGACATGGTCAAATGTCAAATCATCAGGCTCGCCGCAATACTGGCATTGGAACCGGTCGCGCAGAAACACATTAAACCGTGTGAAAGCCGGATGACGGCTCGGCTTGATATAGTGTTTGAGGCTGACGACGCTTGGAAGCTTCATTGCAAACGACGGCGAAGAAACCTCAGCGTCGTATTCGGCAACAATGTTCACACGATCAAGAAAAACCGCCTTGATTGCATCCTGCCAAGACCAAAGCGACAAGGGGTAATAGCTCAGCGGTCTGTAATCCGCGTTGAGCACGAGGGCAGGAAGGGAATTGGGCGATACCGCGATCGTCAAGAATCACCTCGTGGCGATAATTGTCATGTTTCCTGAACACACTGTAATTCGGAGATGTCAGCAATGTGAAGCCTGAAAATTCAGTCATTCGCACAGCCAAAACGTCACACCGGACTTTTGCCGCCCAACCCACGCCTCACACCATAATAGGCCCACAGAAGCCGCGACGCTGTTCCCCGGTACGGCGACCAAAGTTGCGCTGCCTCCGCCAGTTTCTTGGCGCTTGGCCGCTCGGGCAACTCAAAAATCATTTGAAAGGCATTTTGCAGCGCTATGTCTCCGCCGGGGAAAATATCCCTGTGCCCGGCAGCAAACAGCAAATAGACTTCCGCAGTCCACGGACCAATCCCCGGTATTTGCGTCAGCCCGCCAATCGCCAGTTCAGCCGGCAGTTGGCAAAGACCATGCAGATCCAGCGAGCCTTCTTCACATGCCGCCGCTGCCAAAAGCAGTGTCTTCAATTTCGGTCTAGAGAGGCCCGCGCCCAGCAACTCCCCCGGATCGCTGCGCAAAAATAGCCCGGTATCATGCAGGACATTCTGCGCCGACAAGCGCGCGAATATAGCGTCCGCGCTCGCTTTCGAAACCTGTTGCGAGACAATGATATTCGCAAGACTGGCAAAGCCCGGCGCAGTTCGTCGCAATGGCAGTTCGCCTGCCACACTGACCGCCTTGGCAAGCCGGGGATCTATCTGCAACAATCCATCCAGTTCAACGGCCAGATCATCAAGTGTTTCTATTATCCGCACGGCACTTTCCTTGTCCACCTCACGACCGTATCAACATAACTTCGAATAATGAAAGGTTAGACGTTTTTGCTGCCACCTGTTTTCCGCTTTGCGCCAAGTCCAAATGGTTACCTGCACCTGGGTCATGCCTATTCGGCGGTGTTGAACGACCATATGGCGCGCGAAGCCGGCGGGTGTTTTCTCCTTCGTTTGGAAGACATAGATATGGCCAGGTGCAGGCCGGAATACACACAAGGCATCTTCGACGATCTGAAATGGCTTGGTCTTTCGTGGGAACAGCCGGTACGACGCCAGTCAGAGCACTTTTCTGATTACGCCGTTGCTTTGGAACAACTCTCGGACATGGGGTTGATCTACGCGTCTTTTCTTACACGTAAACAAATTGAAGCCGCCGCGGCAGCTGAATCCTGGCCAAGGGACCCACTTGGCATTTCCCGCTATCCGGGTACTGAGCGCGGGTTAAACCAAGCCATCGCGGCAGTGCGTATTGCAAGGGGCGAAGATTATTGTTTGCGCTTGAATATGGAAAAAGCGCTTGATCGGGTTGAAAGAGTGCCAGGTTGGACGGAAACAGGTAGCGGTGTAGAACAACAAATCGCGGCTGATCCGGCAGCTTGGGGTGATGTCATCCTCGCACGCAAGGAAACACCAACAAGCTACCATTTATCCGTGACAGTCGATGATGCGTTGCAGGGCGTAACCCACGTGGTACGCGGTCTGGACCTTTATCATGCGACATCAATCCACCGCTTGCTTCAAGTGCTTTTGGGCTTGCCCGAGCCAATCTATCATCACCATAGGCTGATTGGCGATCAAAATGGGCCAAAATTATCAAAGAGTGCGGGCTCCAGTCGCTTGTGCGACATGCGCGAACATGGAGTTACACCAAACATGGTCAGGAAAGAACTCGGTTTCGATCCGATCAGAGCCGGTTGAAAATCGCTTTAAGAATCGACAGCATCAAAAGACATACGAAAGAGCCTACCAAGCCGGCAATCACGCCGATCTTGAACGTGGATACAGAATATCCATAGTGCTTACCGACCCAAAGCCCGACAAAAAATCCGGCACCGACAATCATCATGTTGCCGAAAATACCAAACCCGTCATCGCCCAACACACCGTCCATTGCATTCCCAAGAAAGAAACTTCCCAGAATAATGGCTGTAAAAAGAAACAGCTGGGTCTGTGTATCCATGGCAAAGAACATGGCAATCGTTTCCCTGTTGCAACCATTGTGCGAGTCGATGTGATCAAATGAAGCTATTGAATGTTTAATGATTCGTATAGAGGCATGGCAAACCGCGAACTTGCGGCATCTATTCATGTATGTGGTAAATATCAGCAATGAAAAATCAAGCCGTCCCTGCTCTATTCGTCTTACTTTGGGCGACTGGTTTTATTGGCGCCAAGTATGCCATGCCACATGCCGAGCCATTCTGGTTTCTGGCAGTAAGGTTTGCCATCGCCGGGTTGGCACTCGCGCTTTTTGCATTTGTATCAAGGCGGCCCCTGCCGAGCAGAACAGCAGCGGGTAACGCGCTGATCACAGGAGCGCTCATACATGGAAGTTATCTCGCCTGCGTTTTCTGGGCCATTCGCAACGGACTTCCGGCCGGAATGTCTGCATTGATTGTTGGTCTCCAGCCGATAGTGACCACGATACTCGCTAGCTTTTTGCTGCACGAAAAGACAAGTCGGCGTCACTGGGTAGCCCTGGCGGCAGGCCTTGCAGGTGTCGCACTTGTCTTGTGGCCCAAATTGACCACCGCCTCTGAAGGTTTCAACACGGCGACAATCTCTGTCTCGTTCCTTGCCGTGCTTTCAATAAGTGCGGGAACTGTCTGGCAAAAGAAGACCGGCGGCACATCAGACATGGTAACCGGAACTGCCATTCAATATGCGGGCGCAGTGCTTTTCACGTTAATCCTGTCATCGCTCTTTGAAAAACAACAGTTTGATTCAACACCCGAACTTTGGTTCGCGCTTGCGTGGCTTGTGATTGTGCTTTCAATCGGCGCCATATTTTTGTTGATGCTGCTCATTCAACGCGGTTCCATGAACTCGGTTGCAGCGCTGTTTTATCTGGTGCCCGCCGTCACCGCGATTATGGCATGGGCACTTTTCGGTGAGAAACTTTACCCGGTCCAATTGGTAGGCATGGTCATTGTCGCCGCAGCTGTCTGGATTGCCACGTCTCAGCCACGCAGCCTTTTGCGGGCTAACGCATAAAGATTGATTGCCGCGTTGATCTCAGCGCCAACAATAAAAATTGCTGCCAGAATATACAAAAACACCAGCGCAATAACAATTGAAGCGAGGCCGGCATAGGTGGAAAAATAGTTGGCAAACCGCTCAAGGTATGTAGCAAAGACCATTGCGCTTACTACCCAGGCGACCAGCGTCAGAACAATGCCGGGCAGGATCAGCACAAACGGCCGCTTGCCATCCGGCAACCAGGTATGAACCGCCAGCAGCCCTCCAACCAAGACGACAACTGCGATCAGGTAACGCCAAATGCTGATGGTCCCGGCATACGGTTCAATCCACGGCATCCAGTTTTCTGCAATTCGCAAAGCCAGCGGTGCGAGAACCAGGAGAATGCTGATCGCAGCCATGCCGATGGCTGCCACCAGAACAAAGCCAATGCTTTGCAAGCGCCTAAAAATCAAAGACCGTGTTTCTTTTTCGCGGTATGCCCGGTTGAGCGCCACCCGTAGGGCTTCAATTCCGCTCGCCGCAAAATAGGCAGCGGCGAGAATTGAAATTGTTAGCAAACCGCCGCGTTGGACGGTCAGCACATTTTGCACTTCCTGTGCCAAAGGTGCGGCGATTTTCTGCGGCCATGTGTCAAAGATCAAGTGGACTGCTGTATCGGAAAAAGTCTTGGCACCAAGAAACGAAGCCAATGTTCCCGCGAAAATTAAAAACGGAAACAACGCCATCAAACTGGAAAGCGCGACATGGCTTGCCATCGCCCAACCATCATCATCATTGTAATGACCGAGTGCATCGAAGAGAATTCGTTTCAAAACAACGATTTTTCGGAGCATGAACCCGCCTGCGTTGCGCCTGTTTGCTGAATATGGGAAGTCTTGACCTGATTTGGCAAGCCATACGCCGTCGATTCCTCAGGATGATCGCATGAACAGCCGTAAAACTATACTCGTGACCGGATGTTCGTCCGGAATTGGCGCTTATTGCGCGCGCGCCCTTCGTGATGACGGCTGGCGCGTCTTGGCAACGGCTAGAAAAGATGAAGACATCGCCCAGCTCAAAAGCGAAGGCTTTGACACTTTCTTCCTGGACTATCGCGATCCGGTTTCGATCAAAAGACTGGTCGATGCCGTACTGGAATACACCGGAGGTACGCTCGACGCATTGTTTAATAACGGTGGTTATGCCCAGCCAGGTGCCGTTGAAGACCTGCCGATGGATGCACTGCGCGAACAGTTCGAGACCAACTTTTTCGGTTGGCACGATCTTACGCGGCGGATCGTTCCCATCATGCGCAAGCAAGGCCATGGCCGTATCGTGTTCAACTCATCGATCCTTGGCCTCGTCCCGCAAATGTGGCGCGGTGCTTACAATGCTTCCAAGCATGCGATTGAAGGTCTGATGACCACCATGCGTATGGAGTTGTTCGGAACCGGCATCGAAGTCTCAATGATCAACCCGGGCGCAATTGAATCCAAAATCGCGGAAAATGCGGCGAAGATGGCAGAAAAATATCTCGACACGGAAAACTCGCCGCACCGGGAAGCCTACGCCAAACGCCTTGCCCTTCTGAAGGCAGGCGGCAAGAAGAAGGCCGATGGGAAACTCGGGCCGGATGCTGTTTACAAGGTGCTTAAACATGCGCTCACTTCCCCACGCCCGCGGCCGCACTATGTGGTGACCGGCCCGGCAAAACTGGGTGTCGCACTCAAACGTTTGCTACCGGCCAAATGGCTCTATGCCACAATGGCAAAATGGTCGTAGGCAAAACCCAAAATGCTTGTTAGCGAAATCAACGCCGCTCCTTGAAAGGCAAATCATGTCGTCCGTGTTTAAAGTCCTCGCCTTCGTTGTCATGCTCGCGGTTGTCGCGGTGCTGTTTGCCGGTTTGCGCAACATGATGAAAGGCGGTTCGGGCAATACTTCCAACAAGATGATGCAAATGCGCGTGCTGTTGCAGGCCGTGGCTCTCGCCCTGATCGTCCTCGCCGTTTATTTCGGCCGCCCGAACTGAAAGTGCAGAAATGGTAACCTTGAGCAAGATTTACACCCGCACCGGCGACGACGGCACCACGGGTCTGGTTGGCAAGGAACGGCGCCTCAAATGTGATCTGCGCATTGATGCCTATGGCACCGTGGACGAAGCCAACGCCACAGTTGGCGTGGCCCGGCTGCACACGGCCGGTCACCCGCAAATCGATGCCATGTTGGCCCGCATTCAAAACGATCTTTTTGACGTCGGTGCGGATCTGGCAACGCCGCATTCGAAAGAACCGCCGGAATTTGAACCGTTGCGTGCGGTTGCTTCGCAGGTGCTTTGGGTCGAGCAGTCGATAGACATGTTGAACGCTTCACTCAAACCGCTCAAATCCTTCGTCTTGCCCGGCGGTTCGCCTGCCGCTGCCGCGCTTCATATTGC
Source organism: Phyllobacteriaceae bacterium (assembly GCA_031377485.1). GTDB lineage: Bacteria > Pseudomonadota > Alphaproteobacteria > Rhizobiales > Rhizobiaceae > JANMEX01. The sequence continues at coordinate 199 of JANMEX010000029.1, read as the reverse complement.
ACGCACCGTCACCCGGCGCGCAGAACGCATAGCGGTCGAACTCTCGCAAAAGGAAACGGTTAATCCGGAGGCCGTGAAATACCTCAACCGCCTGTCCGATTTTCTGTTCGTTGCCTCACGCAGCGTCAATGACAATGGCGCAAAAGACGTGTTATGGGTCCCGGGAGCCAACCGGTAAACCTGACAAGGGCAGAGCATG
>JANMEX010000500.1:0-3525 GCA_031377485.1 Phyllobacteriaceae bacterium | reverse complement strand
CTCTTCGGCGTCGTGGGTGACGACGATGGCGGTGGCGCGGCTTTGGTTGAGAATTGCGAGCGTTTCGGCGCGGACGCTGTCTTTCAGGCGGGAATCTAGGCCTGAGAAGGGTTCATCCATCAATAGAACAGCAGGGCGAGGTACAAGGGCGCGGGCAAGCGCCACGCGTTGCTGCTCGCCGCCAGAAAGTTCGTGCGGATAAGCGTTGGAATAGGCCTGAAGTCCAACGCGGCCAAGCGCGGTAAAGGCTTCGAGTTTGGCGTCCTCGCTTGACATGGCGGTCAGCCCGAAGCGGACATTGTCCATGATCGATAGATGCGGGAACAAAGCATAATCCTGGAACACCAACCCGATCGACCGCTTTTCCGGCGGAACATAGGCGCTAGGCCCTGAAATTTCCTGTCCGTTCAAGAGGATGCGGCCAGACGTTTGCGTTTCGATTCCGGCTGCAATGCGCAGTAATGTGGTCTTGCCGGAACCGGACGGACCCAAAAGGCACAGGACCTCGCCGGGCTCTGCTGTCAGTGAAACATTGCTCAGAGTTTGCGGGCCGTTTTCGAAATTGTGCGAGATATTTTCAAACGAAAGGCTTGCGGCGAAGGATACCCCGACCGGTCCGCGCATGGTTGATGATGATTTTGATGTCGCCACTGCCGCATCCAAATGTATGCGGCTGTCAATCATCCCCGCCGCGCGGTGTCAACAGGCCGAGTTCTTCAAGGTCGATATCGGTCAGCGCTTCTTCGTCTTCTGAAAGATCATCCATGTTCGCAGGAGGCTGCGGGACGGAGAAGTTTGACGGCATGCGCGATGACAGGAGCCCTGCCCCTTTGAGTTCATCCATGCCGGGCAGATCACGGATTTCTTCGAGGCCGAAATGGTCGAGGAAAGCGACGGTGGTGCCATAAGTAACGGGGCGTCCGGGAACTTTGCGGCGGCCGCGGATCCTTACCCAACCGGTTTCCATGAGAACGTCAAGTGTGCCTTTGGCCGTTTCGACGCCGCGGATTTCTTCCATCTCGGCGCGGGTAACCGGCTGGTGGTAAGCGATAATCGCCAAGACTTCGAGCGCTGCGCGGGACAGTTTCTTTTGCTGGACCGCTTCGCGGTTCATCAGGAAGGACAGGTCTGACGCCGTGCGAAATGCCCATGAGTCTCCAACGCGCACAAGATTGACGCCACGATTCTCGTAGGCTGCCTGTAATTCGGCCATGACCGCCTTGATATCGGTTTCGCCCGGCAGCCGGTCAGCCAGAGCCTTGTCCGAGACGGGATCGACGGACGCAAAGACAATTGCTTCGGCCATGCGCACAGCTTCATGCAAATGCAAGCGCTCGGCGGGATTGCCTTCGTCGTCATTGGTTGGCTCGAGCGAGAACGGGAACACACGGGCCTGTCCGGTTTCAGCCATATCAATAGGCCTCCAGTTCGGGCCTTCCGGCCTTGGTTCGCAAATAAATCGGCTGGAATGCCGCTTCCTGCCGCACTTCCAATTGGCCCTCACGCACCAGTTCAAGGCTGGCGGCAAAGGAACTTGCCATGGCTGTGGCGCGGTCCGCCGGATTGGGAATGAAGGCGATCAGATATTGATCAAGCGCAGTCCAGTCGCGCATTTCGCCGATCAGTCGGGTTAAGATCAGTCGAGCCTGTTTGAGCGACCATACGGTGCGCAAACCAACTGTCACGCGCGAAATGGCCTGACGCTGCCGCTGCGAGGCGTAAGCGGTCAGAAGGTCATAGAGCGTGGCAGACCACTCATTCTGTTTTTCGACAACGACGGCCTCCGGATCACCACGCTGAAATACATCGCGACCCAAACGGTTGCGATTGACAAGACGCGCGGCAGCATCGCGCATGGCCTCAAGTCGCTTGAGGCGAAATTGCAGTACGGCGGCGAGCTCTTCGCCACTTTCCTCGTCAGAGTTGCCGGTTTTCGGGATCAGCAGTTTGGATTTGAGGAAGGCAAGCCAAGCGGCCATAACCAGATAGTCAGCTGCCAGTTCAAGCCGGAGCGAGGTCGCATTGTTGATGAACAGCAAATATTGCTCAGCGAGCTTCAGGATGGATATCCGGGCGAGATCAACCTTTTGATTGCGCGCAAGATGTAGGAGCAGATCGAGCGGGCCTTCGAAGCCGTCGACGTCGATAAGGAGCGACGGGTCAGATTGCGTGCGAACTTCCGCATCATTCCACAGGGCTTCAAGCGGCACACCGCCCTTGTCCTGTTTTTTGCGGACTACATTCATGCCCCGGTCATCTCCCTATCCTGTCATGCGACGGCAGCCAAATGGTTGGCGAACGCGTCGCGCATTGCGATTTCGTCGTCGTCCAAGGCATTGGCCAAACAGGCCAGCGCAGCTTCAGCGCGTTTTAACGCCTTGCCACGCAACATTGGTGTATGGGCCATTACGGCCTGCATTTCGTCCATAACGCCATTGCAGTGAAGAACCATATCGCACCCTCCGGCAAAGATTGCACGGGTGCGTTCTTGGAAATCCCCAGAAAGCGCGTTCATGGACACATCATCACTCATCAAAAGGCCGTCAAAGCCGATATAGCCGCGAATAATGTCATCAATGACGATGGGCGAGGTTGTCGCCGGGCGGCTTGGATCAATGGCGGTGAAGACCAAATGGCCAGTCATGGCCATCGGCAGATCGTTGAGCGCCTTGAAGGGGGCAAAGTCATGCGCCTTCAATTCTTCCAGCGGCACATCGACGACGGGCAGATTGTGATGGCTATCGGCAAAGCCACGACCGTGGCCTGGCATATGCTTCATGACGGGAAGAATACCGCCCTCCATAAGGCCTTCGGCTGCCGCGCGACCCATTTCTGTGACCGTGCGCGGATCTTCGCCATAAGCGCGATTGCCGATTACCGAACTTGCTCCGGGGATAGGAACGTCCAGGACTGGCAGGCAGTCTGCAGTGAAGCCGAATTTGCGCAAATCGACAGCATGCAGGCGCGACATCAGGCGTGCAGCCTCCAGCCCCGCTTGACGGTCACGTCGGTAGATATCGCCAAGAACGGATGCGGGCGGATAGTTTGGCGCGAGCGGCGGGCGCAGGCGCTGCACACGGCCGCCCTCCTGATCAATGAATACCGGTGCATCAGGATTTCCGATGCTGTCGCGCAGGGCGGCATTCAAATCCCTGATCTGATTTTCTTCCTTGAGATTGCGGGCAAACAGGATGAAGCCCCAAGGCTGATGCTCGGCATAGAACGCCCGTTCATCGGCGGTGAGTTCGGTGCCGGAAACGCCAATGATAACAGATTTCGATTCGCGCATGTTGTACACACTATTATTGGATTGCGGGATTGGACAGTGGATATGAAAAAGCGGCCAACGCGGGCCGCTTTTCAAGAAGAGTCTCGGCTTACTTGGTGACGAAGCAGTTGCCGCCAGAAGCCTTGTATTGCGAGCAAAGCGCCGCAGCTTCCTGTTTGGAGCCTGCCGGGATGCGAACGCGGTAAACCGTACCCTTGCCAGCAACATCGGCCTTCTGGATGTTGACGCCGCGCCCG
>JANMEX010000465.1:0-2160 GCA_031377485.1 Phyllobacteriaceae bacterium | reverse complement strand
GGTCGAAGTTGGGGTCGATGTACCGGACGCGACAATCATGGTGATCGAACATGCCGAAAGGTTTGGTCTCTCCCAGCTTCATCAGTTGCGCGGACGCATCGGTCGTGGATCAGAAGCTTCTGTCTGTCTTCTGCTTTATAGAGGTCCCCTTGGCGAAACAGCAAAAAAGCGCATTGAGATCATGCGGGAAACCGAAGACGGATTTCGCATCGCAGAAGAGGATTTAAAGCTGCGCGGAGAAGGTGAAATACTTGGCACCAGACAGTCCGGAACCCCAGGCTTCCGAATTGCAAGCCTGTTCGACCATGCCGATTTGCTGGAAACAGCACGTAATGATTCAAGACTGGTACTGGAACGAGACCCGGATTTGACCACACAGCGGGGACAAGCTTTGCGGCTTCTCCTCTATCTGTTTGAACGAGACCAAGCCGTAAGGCTTCTTAAAGCTGGATAGCTCATTCCACCGTGACTGATTTCGCCAGATTGCGGGGCTGATCGACGTCCGTACCCATCAGTACTGCTGTATGATAGGCAAGCATCTGTATCGGAAGCGCATAGATGATCGGCGCGATGATTTCCGGGACGTCCGGCATAATAATTGTGTCTAGTGTTTCGACACTAGAAGCTGCTGCACCTTTTTCGTCGGTGATCAGGATGATCTTGCCACCACGAGCGGCGACCTCTTGCATATTCGAGACCGTCTTTTCGAAAATCCGATCATGCGGTGCGATAACAATCACAGGCATATTTTCGTCAATCAAGGCAATCGGGCCATGCTTTAACTCGCCAGCTGCATAGCCCTCAGCGTGAATATAGGAAATTTCCTTGAGCTTCAAAGCACCTTCCATCGCGAGCGGATAGCTGGTGTCGCGGCCGAGATAAAGGACGTGCTGAACCTTCGACAGCTTATGCGCAACTTTCTCAATCTGCTTGTTCAGTTTGAGGACCTGCGTGGCATAGCGCGGTGCTTCCGCCAGATGGCGGACATGTTCCTGCTCCTCTTCAGCAGTGATTTTGCCACGAGCACGTGCGGCATTTAGAGCGAGACAGGCGAGAACCGAAAGCTGGCAGGTGAATGCCTTGGTCGAAGCAACCCCTATTTCCGGACCGGCCAACGTTGGAAATATTACGTTGGATTCGCGCGCAATGGTCGATTCACGCACATTGACCACAGCGCCGATTTGCATGCCAAGCGCCTTGCAATAACGCAAAGAAGCAAGTGTATCTGCCGTTTCACCAGACTGCGAAATGAAGATGGCGGCGTCATCCGGGGAAAGCGGCATTTCGCGATAGCGAAACTCGGAGGCAAAATCGATGTCGACTGGCAGGCGTGCAAAACGCTCAAACCAGTATTTGGCAATTTGCCCGGCATAGGAGGCTGTACCACATGCGGAAATTGCGACTCGGTTGATCTTGGCGAAGTCAAATGGCAAATCGAGATTTTTGGTCGAGCCATCGGCAAAGTCGATATAGTGCGACATTGTGTGAGAAATCACTTCGGGCTGTTCATGGATTTCCTTTTCCATGAAATGCCGGTGATTTCCCTTCTCAACAAGAAATGCTGTGCCGGTCGATTTGACAGTCTTGCGCTCGACGCGGTTGCCGGCAAGATCAAAAATCTCAACTCCGGCACGCCTCAGTGTCACCCAATCCCCGTCTTCCAAATACGTAATTGTGTTGGTGAACGGAGCGAGCGCAATGGCATCTGAGCCAAGATACATCTCGCCATCGCCATGACCGACAGCAAGAGGCGGACCATTGCGTGCGCCAACGATGAGATCAGGGTCTTGTTCGAAAAGCATGGCGAGCGCAAATGCGCCGTGCAAACGTTTCAGTGAATTATGCGCGGCTTCAACGGGAGTCTTGTTGCGCTTCAGTTCACGTGAGACCAAATGCGCAACAACTTCCGTGTCAGTCTGCGATGTGAAAACATAACCATCAGCTTGCAATTCCTTGCGAAGTTCGGCGAAATTTTCAATGATGCCATTGTGTACAATCGCAACACCATTGGAAAAATGTGGGTGCGCGTTGGCTTCGTTCGGAACGCCGTGTGTGGCCCAGCGGGTGTGGCCGATTCCGATGAAACCGTCGAGTGGTTCCTGGCGCAGTTTGCGGTCAAGGTTGATGAGCTTGCCTTCGGCACGGCGGCGGTCAAGTTTG
>JANMEX010000463.1:0-22318 GCA_031377485.1 Phyllobacteriaceae bacterium | reverse complement strand
GTGGCGGATACGAGGGCAACGCCGAGGGCGATAATGATCTTGTTCATGGTAGTCTCCTGGTTGTTTAAGATGGGCGGTTTCGCCCGGTTGATCTGATTGAACGGGGTCGGCCCCGCTGAATTTTTGTCTCGGCAAGCTTTCGTTTGCCTGCTTTCGATGATTGAAATATCGGCTTTGCATGACTCACTTTCAAACCACAAAAATGTGCACACAGTGATCGAAATTGGGGCCTTGTAAAACAAAAGTTGACCAAGCGGTAAAAAAATAATCGTTTAATTACAATGATTTATGTGATTTTCCGGAATATCTACGGACGGTCTTTTTTCCAAAAACCGCTTGAATTTCATCGATTTCTCACAGACCCGTGAATGAAATCGACCTGCTTTGTGAACGATCGCGCGTGAAAACCGGGGTTAAAACCGTTCATCCAAAAAAGTTTCACCGGACAAATTTTATTTGGGGTGCGCACCTCACGCCCGATCACGCGTTTTGTGATCGTTTTTGCGCTGCAAGGTGTGTCTGTTGCCACTGCGAAAGCGGCTTGCGATGCCTTTGCGCAAATCATTTTCGGCTGCTATTCCTCATGTATGACCTACCGTTCGCTTGACCCCGCACAAATCACCAAGACCGCTGAACTTCTTGCGGCAAGGGTTGCCTCTCGGTTTCCCGAAAACGGGATAAGCGGGGTTGCGCAAGAGTTGGTCATTCTCTCGCGCGATGCCGCGACGGACGCGCAAAATCTTGCCAAGCCCATTTTGTGGTTGCGCATCCTGACTGCACTTTGTGTTGTCAGCGGCATGCTGGTTTTCGTGTTCATCGGAACGTTCTTGTCGTTCGACCGAATATCCACTGTGGCTTTCGACTTTGTTCAAGGCATCGAAGCCTCGGTCAACACGATTGTTCTCGCCATCGTTGGCTTGGTAACCTTGGCCAAGACAGAAGAGCGGATCAAGCGACGCAAAGTCCTGAAAGGCCTCCACCGGCTGCGTTCGGTCATCCACGTGATCGACATGCACCAACTGACCAAAGACCCGGCCGCACTTTCTGCCGATTTTCGCCCGACTGCCGCGTCGCCAAAGCGCATCACCAATCCCGAACAGTTGGCGCGCTATCTCGACTATTGCTCGGAGATGTTTTCCATCAGCGGCAAACTGGCTGCGCTCTATGCGCAGGCCGTCAACGACGAGGTTGTGGTCGAGGCGGTCAATGACATTGAAAATCTTGGAACCAATCTCTCCCGCAAAGTCTGGCAGAAAATCATGTTGATTGACGCGAAGGTCGGCCGAAAGGCAAAGGCGGGCTGACGGCTATCGCAAGCGCCGCTGTTTTTGGCTGGCGGCTTAATTCACTTTTAGTTCCCGGCTGCTAGGTTCGGGGCCAAATTTGGAGCCGAAATCGCATGGCCATGTCTTACCTCGAGTTCAAAGGCCGCATTCGGCGCAGAGACTATTTCGTCGGCATGTTCAAGCTGTCAGTGGTCTTTCTGCTCGCCATCAACATTCTGTCGGGCTTCTATGATGTAAAGGGCATACGGTCGATCGGCGGACCTTTGCAGACGTCACCAGGAATGGTGTTGCTTGTGGAGTTATTGCTCTTGGTTCCTGTTCTCTCGCTTTTCAACCGGCGCATGAACGATATGAAGGCGAGCGTGCGCAATCAATTTTCTGTGGCACGCATCGGGCTGCCGCTGGTTGTGCTTGCCCTTATCCTGTTTCAAGCTGCAAGTCTGTTTGGTCTTGATGTTCAGTTTTACGCTGACCTTTTCGATCCGGTTCGAAGACTGGTTTTGGTAATCCTTGGCATATCCATATTGCTGCCGCCCGATATTGGTCCAAATGAATATGGACCTGACCCGCGCGGTGCGGCGCCGCAGTACAAGCAAGCGCCACAGCCGACCGTCCAGACGCAGCCATCACAAGCATTCCCCGATTTGAACAGGTTGCTCTCAAAGAAGCCAGCCCCCGCATCCATGGCAAGACAGGGTGTGACTTCCATGCCTGCGCCAATTCGCCATGCCGACCGTACCCACCGACCAACGCCGCCGCCAGTGGTTGCCGCGCCAGAGGCCGTTCAACGGATGCACAAGATGCCTGAGCAAGGGCGCGTCAAGCCGGGCTGGTTTTCCTGATCTGTCTTGACCGCAAACATCTGCAGGGATAGCAGACCGGCATGACACAAAAACTGACCGATCCTGCCGAAGTTCTTGCTACTCTTATCCGCTGCCCGTCCGTGACGCCGCTTGAAGGTGGAGCGTTGAGTGCATTGGAGAGCATGCTGAAACCGATGGGCTTTACCGTCGAGCGTCCGGTCTTTTCCGAAGACAACACGCCCGATATCGAAAATCTCTACGCGCGCGCTTCAGGCAACGGTCCGCATCTGATGTTTGCCGGGCATACGGATGTGGTGCCGGTGGGCGATGAAAAGGCGTGGACGCATCCGCCGTTTGCCGCCGATATTGCCAATGGCGAAATGTACGGCCGTGGCGCGGTGGACATGAAAGGTGGCATTGCCTGCTTCATTTCTGCCCTGGCGCGCCACACCGAAAAGCACGGCAAGCCGAAGGGTTCGGTGTCTTTTCTGATTACCGGCGATGAAGAAGGCCCCGCAATCAACGGCAGTGTAAAGCTTTTGGAGTGGGCTGCCGGCAAAGGCGAAAAGTGGGATGCGTCGATAGTTGGCGAGCCGACCAATCCGGACGCGATTGGCGACATGATCAAGATCGGCCGGCGCGGGTCGCTGTCTGGCACAGTCATTGTCTATGGTCGTCAAGGCCATGCGGCTTATCCGCAACTGGCTGACAATCCGGTTCGCGGCATCATGCAATTGCTCGACGCACTCCTCTATCCAGCGTTCGACAAGGGAACCAAGGACTTCCAGCCGTCAAACCTCGAAGTGACGACGGTTGATGTCGGCAATCCGGCAGTCAATGTGATCCCGGCGCGGGCGACGGCTTCTTTCAACATCCGCTTTAATGACACGTGGACCGACGAAACTCTGCAATCGGAAATCCACAACCGGCTGGATCGCGCGGCCAAGAAAACCAAGCTGCGTGCGGGTCGCAAGGAGCCGGTGGATTATGAGATCATCTGGCGGGAAAACCCCTGCCACGTGTTCCTGACCAAGGATGACCGGCTGATCGACACTTTGTCAAAATCGGTCAAAGCTGTAACCGGCCGGACACCCGGGCTCTCGACCACCGGCGGCACATCAGATGCGCGGTTCATAAAGGACTATTGTCCCGTTGTGGAATTCGGCCTTGTCGGCAAGACCATGCACATGGTGGACGAGCGCGTCGCGCTTGCGGACCTTGAAACGCTGACACAGGTCTATGAGCGCTTTATCGCCGATTATTTCGGCTGAGGTTCATTCGTAATCCACCCAGTCGAGATACAGTCCATCAGATGGCGCAACCGGGCCGCAAGCGCTGCGGTCTTTTGCTTCCAGAGCGCTGACCATATCCTCTTCGCTCCAGCGGCCCGAGCCGACCTGCTCCAGCGTGCCAACCATGGACCGCACTTGACGGTGCAGAAACGCACGAGCGGAGAGGTGAAACAGCACCATTTCGCCTTCACGGATGACATCAAACCGGTCGAGATTGCGGATCGGGCTTTCGGCTTGACATTCCGTGTCGCGAAACGTTGTGAAATCGTGTCTGCCAAGCAGGCGTTTGGCTGCCTTGTCCATGGCAACAGCATCAACATTGCGTTTAAGATGCCAGACAAAACCGCGTTCAAACACGGGCGGGGCGCGGCGGTTCAGCATCTTGTAAACATAGTGACGGCTTGTTGCAGAAAAACGCGCGTGGAATTCCGCGCCAACCTTTTCAGCGGCAAGAATGGCGACACGCTCACGCACCAGATACTGGTTGACCGCATCGCGCACGACATCTTCACGCCATTCCTTCGACAGGTCGACATGGCACACTTGCCCTGCGGCATGAACCCCGGCATCGGTGCGGCCGGCGGCGATGATCGTAACGTCGTCGCCGCAAAATGAGCGGAAGGCCATCTCCAGAGCCTGCTGTACCGAAAGGTGATCAGGTTGGCGTTGCCAGCCGCAATAGGCCGTTCCGTCATATGCGACCGTGAGCTTGTAGCGCTGCATCAGAGCACGCGAACCGGCACGGCACCGCGCAAGAATTCGTCGGCCTTGACCGGTTTGCCACCTGCCCGCTGGAGTTCTTTTATTGCCACCGCGTCATGTTTGCACGCGATCGTCAGGCCATTGAGAATGCTGCCAGGTGCACCACTGCCTTTTGCGATCTGCGTGCGCAGGAGTTTCACGCGTTCGACTTTGCCTCCGATTTCCATCTCGCACCATGCGCCCGGAAAGGGTGACAGGCCACGAATATGGTTATGAACTTCAATCGCCGGGCGTGCCCAATCAACGCGGGTTTCAGCCTTGTCGATCTTTTTGGCGTAGGTTGCCCCTTCCCCAACTTGGGGCGTCAAAGGCAAGTCACCACGTTCAAGCTGTTCCATGGCATCGGCCATCAAAACCGCACCGGTTTTCATCAGCCGGTCATGGAGTTCCCCCGCCGTCATGTCAGGGTCAATTGCGACACGTGCAGTCAGCGCCACCGGACCGGTATCGAGCCCTGCATCCATCTTCATGACCATGATGCCGGTTTCTTTATCGCCTGCTATGATTGCACGCTGAATGGGAGCTGCACCGCGCCAGCGTGGCAAAAGCGAAGCATGGCCGTTGAAAGCGCCCAGCCGGGTGCCATCGAGAACGGCTTGCGGCAATAAAAGGCCATAGGCGACCACGACAGCAACATCGGCATCCAGCGCCTTGAAGGCTTCAATGTCTTCGGCATTTTTGAAATTCAGCGGCGTGCGCACTTCAAGGCCGAACGCTTCGGCGCATGTGTGCACAGGTGACTTGACCGTCTCCAGCCCGCGCCGCCCGCCCGGGCGCGGCGGCTGGGAATAGACGCAAACGATCTGATGACCGGCAGCGTGCAATGCAGTCAATGTGGCGGCCGCAAAGTCCGGAGTGCCCATGAAGACAATGCGCAATGGCATCACTCAAAGCGCCTTGCGTGTGGAGCCGCGCTGCTTGGCCAGTTTGCCGAATTTCTTGATGACCATGTCACGCTTCAATTTGGAAATGTGGTCGATGAACAAAATGCCATTGAGGTGGTCGATCTCGTGTTGCAGGCAAGTGGCCAACAGGCCGGAGGCCTCGATCTCCTGTTGTTTGCCCGCGCGGTCGACATATTTCACGCGCACACCGCCGGGGCGCTCGACCTCCGCATAATAATCCGGGATCGACAGGCACCCTTCTTCGTAAATCGAAAGATCGTCGGTGAAGCTGAGAATTTCCGGATTGATGAACAATTGCGGGGCTTTTTCCTCGCCTTCTTTCGCAAGGTCGATCACCAACATGCGCAGCGGCTCGGCAATCTGGATTGCAGCAAGGCCGATACCGGGGGCGTCGTACATGGTATCGAGCATATCATCAGCGAGTTTGAGCACAGCCTTGTCCACCCGCTCAACCGCCTTTGAGGCGGTCTTGAGGATAGGATCGGGCAAAAGGACAAGCGGGCGCAGTGACATGGCGGTCACGTAATCATTCTGTTTTGGACAGTCAATCCGGTCGTGCCAGACTCGTTCCTGTTTTGTGCTGTACGAGGCAATCGAATCGGATAGATTGGCGAAATGGATATTCAGGCACTGCTTTCCCAACCGGCGATCACGCTTGGTTCAAACGTGTTTTCGTTTGGCCAGGTGCTGACCGCCGCTGTGGCCATTTTTGTGTTGCTCATTGTCGTGCTGGGTGTCGCTTTGTGGCGGGCGGCCAAGGCACGGGCCATTGGCGAAGGACAAGCGGCCGAAAGAGCGCACGAAGCCGAAGGGCGGCTGGCGGACATTTTGAAGTCACAATCCGAAATGCAGGGCCGGATGCAGACGATGGCCGAGATTTTCGGGTCGAGGCAGTCTGAAATGACACAGGCAATCCGCGAACGGCTGGACGGGATGACCCACCGCATCGGCCAGACAATGACCGAGCAAACGAAGTCAACGCATGACAATCTTGCCAAACTGCAGGAGCGGTTGGCAGTGATTGATACCGCCCAATCGAACATCCGCGCACTGGCGGGCGAGGTGGTGACGCTTCAATCGATCCTTTCAAACAAGCAGACACGCGGGGCTTTTGGACAGGCCCGGATGGAGACGATTGTAGCGGACGGCATGCCCTCCGGGGCCTATGAATTTCAGGCGACGCTGACAACAGGTGTCAGGCCCGACTGCCTGATCCGCATGCCGAATGGTGCGCCATCTTTGGCAATTGACGCAAAATTTCCGCTGGAATCGTGGAATGCCATCCGTGGTGCCGAAACACCCGAGGCGCGGCGTGCTGCTGAAACCCAGTTCCGGCACGACATGGATGTTCATGTGAAAGATGTGTCGGAGAAATATCTGATCCAAGGTGAAACGCAGGACACCGCCTTCCTGTTTGTGCCTTCCGAATCCGTGTTTGCCGAAATCCATGAGCATTTTGAGGCGATTGTACAAAAGGCGCATCGGGCACGGGTGGTCATTGTGTCGCCATCGCTGTTGATGCTGTCGATACAGGTCATTCAGGCGATCCTGAAGGACGCGCGTATGCGCGAGCAGGCGCACCTTATCCAAGGTGAGGTGTCGCGCCTGATGGATGATCTTGGGCGGCTTGATGAGCGGGTACGCAAGCTGCAAGGACATTTTCAGCAAACGACCAAGGATGTTGACGATATTCTGGTCTCGACATCGAAAGTGACCAAGCGTGGGCAACGGATAGAGGCCCTGGAATTTGGCGAACCGCCGGCATCTGAGGCCAAGGAAACGTCGTCTGCGACATCCAAGACCGGGCAGTTGCGGCTGCGCGTGGTCGATGGCGAGGATTGAGCGTTATGGCCCAGGACTTCTTTTCTCCAAGGCTTGATGTGCTTCCACCGCCTCAGAAGGCCATCTGGCCCGAGCTTTCAGCCACACCAAACCATTTTACGCTCTATGGCGGCACCGCAATCGCTTTGCGGCTTGGCCATCGCTTCTCAGTCGATTTTGATTTCTTTTCTCTTACGCCTTTCGTTCCTAACGGCCTTATGACATCGATTTCCTATCTTGCAGGAGGCGTTTTGCTTCAATCGGAAGCCAATACGCTCACCATCGGTGTCGACCGCAATGGCCCCGTCAAACTTGCCTTTTATGGTGGCCTGAACAGGGGGCAGATTGAAGCTCCGGAAAAGGCGGAAGGCCCTGCAATCGCGGTGGCTTCACTGATGGACCTTGGCGGAACGAAAGCTGCAGTTGTCACACAGCGGGCCGAGCTGAAGGACTATTTGGATATTCATGCATTGATCACCCAAGCCAAGTTGCCGCTTGCTGAAATGCTTTCGGCTGCCTCGATCATCTACGGCGGGCAGTTTAATCCACTAATTTCGCTGAAAGCCATCACTTACCATGACGATCACTCGCTGAATGATCTCCCACTTTCGATGAGAAATGACCTTGTTCGCGCGGCAAGGACGGTTAAGATTGGTGAGCTTCCAATACTGACACCTGTTCGCAGCCATATGCCAAAATCATGAAAGCTTTCCCGAGAAATGCCGAGATGCTGGCTTTGGCCCCGCATATCATTTGGTTTGAAGAGCCGGAGAAGGCGCTTGCCGATCCTGTGCGTTTCATGGCCTATTTGATGACCTACGGCACGCCAGCCCATCTCGCGATTGTGCGCAGATATGTCGATGATGATGGATTCACCGAGGCGCTTGCCAAGGCGCCGCCAGGCATCATAGACAAACGTTCATGGACCTATTGGAACGCGATGACGGGCCACTATCCGCCGCCGCCAATGCCTGTCCGCGTAATTCCCGGCTAGAAACAACTGTTGCGGCGTTATCGCAACCCTGCCATGCGCGGACGCGACTGGTGATTTTTCGGGCATTTGGCTATAGAATAGTCACAATAGAGGAAAAATCATGAAAATCGTTCAGAAAACCAGTCTGCTTGACACCATTGTCGCAGCATTCGCCCTTGGCCGCACTTTCGGCTTTGGCTACCGTGACTCCGTTCGCGATCTCAAGGCCGCACAGAAGCGTTTGGCCGTTCGCTAAACCCGGTCTTTGATCCTTGCCTCTTCATAGGTGCAGGTCACTTCGATAATCGTTTTGTAAATGGCGCGGATGGCTTCGGCTTCCGCGCCATTTTTCGTTGCGCGGTTGCCTGCGCGCATCAGCACTTGCGCGATGCGGTCTTCAAGACGAACCGCGACGCCGGACTTGGCTTTGTACGCGGCAACGTTGGTGGCAATGGCAAACCGCACGGAGAGAAGATCAACGATCTGATCGTCTATTGCGTCAATTTCCTTGCGGAATGCGGGGAGCGGATTGGCGCTCATTTCAGAACCTTCTTCAAAGCGGCATCAGGAAAACATGTGGCTGCCAAGCCGTTTTTGGTCTGCCAGTCACCGATGGACCGGCGGGTCTTGAAACCGGGCAATCCATCCGGCTTGCCGACGTCATAGCCCTTTGCGACAAGGGTGTTTTGCATTGCGCCAATGTCTGACCGGGCGAGCATGCCAACCTTGCCCCAAGGCGCGGCAAAGCCCGCGCCGCCGCCATTGATGCGGTCTGCAACATGGCCGATGAACAGGGCGTAGAGGTCAGAGATGTTGTAGTTCTTGATCACATAAAAATTGCCGGTGGCCAGAAACAGCGGGCCAAAGCGTCCGGCCGGGGCGAGCAGGAATTGTTCCTTGTTGGCTTCGCTTTTGGCAAAGGGCTTGCCGTTGACACGGGAAATGCCCGCATTGGTCCAGACCGGCAGCGGCATGCCTTGGTCCGGTCCTTCGAGCGCACAGGAAACGCTTTCGGGCACTGAAACTTCCACGCCCCAGCCGCGTCCGCCTTCCCAGCCGTAGTTGACCAGATAGTTGGCAATCGAGGCCAAAGTGTCCGGTGCGGAATTCCAGATGTCGCGACGTCCATCACCATCGAAATCAACGGCGTGATCAAGGTATGAGCTTGGCAAAAACTGCGGCTGGCCCATCGCTCCGGCCCACGATGTCTTCATCATGTCCGGCGTGGCGTATCCGCGTTCAACGATTTCAAGCGCTGCCAAGACTTCCTTTTGAAACAGGTCCTTGCGCGTGGACATATAAGCCTTGGTCGCCAGCACATCGAAAACCGGGTAGGTGCCTTGCGACTTGCCGAACCCGGACTCCCTGCCCCAGATGGCGAGAATGATGCCGGAAGGCACACCGTATTTCTTTTCGATGGCTTTGAGCACCTTGGCATATTGCCCCGCGCGCGCCTTGCCTCCGGAGACCAGTGGAGCAATGGTTTTATCGGCAAAATAATTGGCAGGCGCGGAAAATTCCGCCTGATGCTGCTTTTTCGGCACTTTCGGTTTCGTGCCGGGGATGACCAGGTCGGGAAGATCGCGGTTGAGTTTCACGCCTTGCAAGCTGGTGTCGAATGTGGCGCGGGAAATGCCCTTGGCTTTGGCCAGTGGCCAGAGATCGCTTTCCAGCCATGTGCGGAAACCGGCGTCGAGATTGGCGCCCATTGCCGGGGTCGCCGCCAAGCCGGTTGCCAGCAAAATGAGAGCCATTGTCTTCAGCAGATACATCGGCAAAGCCTATAGTTGTGTGCGGGCACGCATGGCGGCGGCCAGCGTTCCGTCGTCAAGGTAATCAAGCTCGCCGCCGACCGGAACGCCGTGGGCAAGACGGGTTACGTTTACCCCAAACTCGCGCAATTGGTCTGTGACATAATGCGCAGTGGTCTGGCCTTCCACCGTGGCGTTGACGGCGATGATGACTTCTTTCACATCGCCTGCGGCAACCCGATCCACCAACTGGCGGATGTTCAGATCATCCGGGCCGATGCCATCGAGCGGTGACAGGCGCCCACCAAGCACATGATATTTGGCGTTTGGCGCCGCCCCTGCCCGCTCCAGGGCCCAAAGGTCGGCAACATCTTCGACCACCACCAAAAGTCCGGCATCACGGCGCTCGTCGCAGCAGATGGTGCAGGGATCAGAGGTATCGGCGTTGCCGCAGACGGTGCAAATGCGCACCTTGTCATGGGCTTCTTGCATGGCATGGGCGAGCGGGCCCATGATCTGACTCTTCTTTTTGATGAGATGCAGCGCCGCGCGGCGCGCCGAGCGGGGCCCCAGCCCCGGCACTTTGGCCAGCAGCTGGATGAGGCGTTCGATTTCCGGTCCGACGATTCGCTTGGTCATCACACTTTCCTAACCAAGCTTGTATAAATTTGACAGTGTTCTATCTCGACCTGGATGACCGACATGGATGTTTCAACGCTGACAATCCGTCCCGCCGCCGAAAGTGATCGAGCGGTTTTGGAAGACTTGATCGCCGATTGCTATGCGACAGTCTATCCCGGCTGGTATGAAGAGGAAACGCTGGAAGAGGCGCTTCCTGCCATGCTGCGGATTGACGCAGCGCTAATCTATTCCGGGCGCTATTTTCTGGCCCGCGCCGGCAACGTCATCGCGGGCTGCGGCGGTTGGAGCGCCAATGCGCCCGGCAAGACACCAACCGAAGATTTGACAGGCCATATCCGTCACTTCGCCACGCGCCCGGACGCGATGGGCAAGGGCATCGGCGGGGCTATCCTCGAACGCTGTATCGCGGAAGCCAAAGCTTCCGGCATGGTGCGTTTGAAATGTTTCTCGAGCCTTGCCGCAGAAGGATTTTATATGCGGCACGGCTTTGTGAAACTCGACAACGTGAATGTGATGCTCGGTTCAGGCGTCTATTTTCCGGCCGTCCTGATGGAGCGGCCACTCATCTAAAACGGCAGCTTGAACCCAGCCGGCATCTGCAATCCTGCCGTCAGGGCTTGCGTCTTCTCCGCCATGATGGCTTCGACCTTGCCCTTTGCATCATTGTGCGCGGCCACGATGAGGTCTTCGATGATTTCGCCTTCACCGGGCTGAACCAGCGATGCATCGATGGAAATGCCGGTCATCGCACCCTTGCCATTCAGCCGGACTTTGACCGCGCCGCCACCGGAAACACCTTCCGCCTCAACGGTTTCCATTTCCGCCTGCATGGCCTGCATCTTGGCCTGCATTTCCTTGGCTTTGCTCATCAAGCCCATAATGTCTTTCATCGAAATCTCCTAAAAATCAGTCTTCATCGTCATTGCCGGTCTCGATTCCTGGCGATTGGGCGGCGAAATCGTCAGCGGCGTCACTTCCCATGTCGGCAGCGCCGGGCGCGGTTTCAATGCGCACATTGATGATTTTCGCGCCAGGGAAGCGGGCGAGTATCGCAGCCACATCCGGATCAGCCTTGGCGTCGGCCATGATGCCGTCGCGCTTGGCGTTTTCTGTTTCCTCAACGGTCAGCGATTTGGCATCTGCCACGACAGAAACCATGAAGCGTTGACCTGCCCATTCAGAGAGTTTGCGCGACAGGTCAGAGGCAAAGCCGCGCGGCGCGTCCGATGTCAGACCGATTTCGAGCACACCCGGGCGGATCGAGACCGGGCGCACACACCGGCGGATCATCACCTTCATCTGCATATCGCGGCGCTTGTCTGCCAGTGCAATGATGTCGGCGAGCGTGTTCACCTGTTCGATCGGCGCAGCTTGTTCGATAATCGCTGGTGTGAAGCTTGGCGCCGCTTCCGGATTTTCCGAGACAAGCCGCATGGTGCCGCCGGAGGCAATGCTGCCTTGCATCGCGGTTCCGGAACGGACATTGACCGTTTGGCCCCCGCCACTTGGCGGGAGGGCCGGTGATCCGCCGGAAGTCTGGGCGCTGCCCGCCGGTGCGGATTCCAAGCTTTTTAGCGCCTCATCCAGGGTCGGCAAGAGGCTGGCATGGCAAAGCCGGATCAACGCCATTTCAGCGGCCTGCACAGGGCGGTTGGAGTTTGACGTTTCCTCAAGCGCTTTCAGCAGCATCTGCCACGTGCGCGACAGGACGCGGACCGAAATTTTTTCGGAGAATTCCTTGCCGCTGGCGCGCTCGTCCTCAGTCAGCGATAGATCCGTCGCCAATGCCGGCACATAGCGCATTCGGGTGACAAGATGGCAGAATTCAGCCAAATCGGTCAGCACCATCACTGGGTCAGCGCCCTGATCATATTGATCGCGAAAATCAGCCAGAGCTGATGCCGCATCGCCTTCCATCACTTTGCGGAACAGGTCGACAATGCGAGAGCGGTCGGCAAGGCCGAGCATAGAGCGAACCGCTTCTGCATCAACCTTGCCGCTGCCATGGGCAATGGCCTGATCCATGATCGACAGACTATCGCGCACCGAGCCTTCGGCAGCGCGGGCAATCATGGCCAGCGAAGCGGCATCAATGGCCACATGTTCGAGCCCGGCGATCATCGACAGATGCGAAACCAGCGTTGCCGCATCGACACGGCGCAGGTCAAACCGCTGGCAGCGCGACAGAACCGTGATCGGAACCTTGCGGATTTCAGTGGTGGCGAAAATGAATTTCACATGTGGCGGCGGCTCTTCGAGCGTCTTCAAAAGGCCGTTGAAGGCCTGCGTCGAGAGCATGTGCACTTCGTCGATGATGTAAACCTTGTAGCGGGCCGACACCGGGCGGTATCGCACCTGCTCGATGATTTCACGGATGTTGTCGATGCCGGTGTTGGAGGCGGCATCCATCTCGATCACATCGACATGTCTTCCTTCCATGATCGCGCGGCAATGGATGCCTTCGACAGACAAATCGACCGAAGGCCGGTTGATGCTGTCTGTCTGATAATTCAGTGCACGGGCGAGAATACGGGCGGTGGTGGTCTTGCCGACACCGCGCACGCCGGTCAGCATCCAGGCCTGCGCAATGCGGCCGGTCTCGAAAGCATTCTTCAGCGTGCGGACCATCGGCTCTTGGCCGATAAGTGTCGAAAAATCGCGCGGACGGTATTTGCGCGCAAGCACACGATAAGCGCCGCCTGTCTGCGGTTGGCCCAAATCCATCCCGAGTTCCGTTTCAATTTCGGCCAATGCTTCGATTCCTTTGGCGCTATTGTCGGCCAGACGGTATATCAAGGTCAATGCCTTGCGATTGTCTCCAAAGCAAGCATGGGGTGCAACAAACCTGAATTGAAAATCGTTCCGGCGCGGCGAAAATTGTGATTTTCGAGCACCGCAGCGGAGCGTACATAAGTACGTGAGCACCGGAGCGCAGAAAAACGCATTCTGCAGCCCGCCGGGGCGTTCTTTGCTTGGGTGCAGACGCAACAAACCTGATTTGAAAATCGTTCCGGCGTGGCGAAAATCGCTGGCTTCGAGCACCGAAGCGGAGCGTACATAAGTACGTGAGCACCGGCGCACAGAAGGCTGCGATTTGCAGCTCGCCGGGGCGGTTTTCAAACAGGTTTGGGGTGGGAGGCTGGCACGATGACCCGTGCCTGGCTCGTTGGGGCTGCTTCCTTCCGGACCTGACCCGGTTGGCGAGTGGCTCGTCCACCACCAACCTCCCGGGTTTCATATCGTGTATCTGCGCAGAAAATGCAAGCAGATTTGCCTGGCGGCAGATGGCAGCATTGGTTTTGCCGGCATAAAGGGCACTATCTGGACTGCCCATTTCGCGTTAGGCTGAAACAAGCGCGATTGATCAATCCGGAATTTCGGCATGAACTGGAACTCAAGCTACCGGCTGGGCCTCATTCTCGTTACCGCCTCGGCCATTGTCTGGAGCACGGCGGGGCTGTTCACGCGGATTATCCATGTCGACACGCCGACGATGCTGCTCTGGCGCGGGCTGTTCGGGTCGCTGGGTTTCTTTGTCTATATGGTGTTTGAAGAGGGCAGCGGGGCGCTCGGGCGGTTGGCGCGGATGGACCGGTACGGCTATATCTACGCCATCATCGGCATGGTGGCGATGCAGACATTCATCGCCTCGTTTCGTCACACCAGCGTCGCGCATGTCGCGGTCATCTATGCGGTCGTGCCATTTGTCGCAGGCGGGTTCGGCTGGCTGATCATGCGTGAAATACCCACCAGAACGGCGCTGATTTCGAGTTTCTTCGCGCTCATTGGCGTCGCAGTGATGGTCGGTTCCGGCAGCGGCGAAGGCCATGTTTCCGGTGATATCCTGGCTCTGGTTTCGACGGTTTGCATGGCCATGTTGATGGTCCTGGGTCGCAAGCACCGGCATATCGACCTGCTTGCAGCGGCCTGCGTTTCCACTTTCATCAGTGCCATGGTGTCCCTGCCGTTTTCCGGAGCCGTGCCTTCCGTTTCCGAACTGTTCATACTGGCAGCATTCGGCATTCTCTCGATGGCGGTCGGCTTTATCCTTTTTGCGTTTGGCTCGCGCATGCTGCCTCCGACAGAGACGGCGCTGATCGGTTCGCTGGATGCGCCTTTGGCGCCGATCTGGGTCTGGCTGTTTTTCAACGAGACACCGGCGCGCGCCACTTTGATCGGCGGCGCCATTGTCTTTGCCGCTGTTTTGGCCCATTTCACGCTCCAAACCCGAAGCCGTGGAATCACAGAGCGTGCCAGCATTTCAACTTGATCCAAGACTGGACGCCGATACGCTGGCGGTAGCGGAACTGCCGCTCTCAACCTTGCGGCTGATGAACGATGCCCGTTGGCCTTGGCTCATTCTCGTGCCGCGCATAGCCAGCGCCTTTGAGGTTCATGACTTGAGTGCAGCCGACCAGCAGCAATTGATCCTGGAAGCTGCGCTGGTCGGACAAGTTCTGAAGCGCGTGACAGCCAGCGAAAAAATCAACACTGCCGCCATCGGCAACATCGTGCGCCAACTTCATGTGCATGTCATCGCGCGGCGCGAGGGTGATGCAAATTGGCCCGCGCCGGTTTGGGGATATGGTTTGCGGGAACCTTATGATGGTGGTTCAGCGGCATTCATTGACGCGATTTCCGTGGCGTTGGCGAAGGAAAACGGATTGAAATCATGAGCGAAATCTCCGGCGAAGCCTCCAGCCGCACTGCATTTACCGGCAGTCCGCTCGAGCGGCGGTCAGAGAAGCGGACCGATGATGCCATTGATCTTGCGCGGGCGGACCCGGCAACCTGCTGGTTTGTGCATCTTGGCGGCAAGGTAATTCTGGATGGCACTGTAGAAAATTCACCGCGCGCCTTGTTTGCCACGAATGAGCTTGCCGGTTTTCTGCCCGATTATTCCGAAGCCGTTTTGCTGGGCTTTCTGGGAGACCAGACCATCTGCGCAGTTCCGGGAAACCAAGATGCGGAAACGCTTCCCGCCCCACTTTTTGCGCTCGATTTGCGCTCGGTTTATGCTCAAGGCCTGCAGCCGCGCGAAGAGCTTTCCATGCTGGCGCAGGCCTTTTCGCTGAACTCCTGGCACACATCTCACAAGCATTGCGGACGCTGCGGCGGTCTCAACAAAATGAAATCCGGCGGCGTAAAGCGGATTTGCGAAAGTTGCGGCGCCGAGCATTTTCCGCGCACGGATCCGGTTGTGATCATGCTGACAACACATAACGAGCGCTGCCTTCTGGCGCGGGGCGCACATTTTCCCGAAGGCATGGTTTCCTGTCTCGCCGGTTTCATGGAGCCGGGCGAGTCCATCGAGGAAGCGGTCCGGCGCGAGACGCAGGAAGAGGCAGGCATTGAAACCGGCAAGGTCACATACCACGCCAGCCAACCTTGGCCGTTCCAGCATTCGCTGATGATCGGCTGTTTTGCCGAGGCGCTGAGCGATACGCTGACGCTCGATGCGTCAGAGCTTGAAGCGGGCGGCTGGTATTCACGCGACGATGTGCGACAAATGCTCGACCGCACACACCCGGAAGGCTATCGCCTGCCGCCGAACGGCGCGATCGCCAATTTGCTGATCCGCGATTGGGTTGCGTCCTAACGGCTCATCGCCTGCGGATACACGCCGACGATACGGACTTCTTTTGAGAAGAACGCCAGTTCCTCAAGCGCCAGAGCGACATTCTTGTCGTCCGGATGCCCTTCAATGTCTGCAAAAAACTGCGTTGCGGTGAATTCGCCGCCAAGCTGATAGCTTTCCAGCTTCGTCATGTTGACGCCATTGGTGGCAAAGCCGCCCATGGCTTTGTAGAGCGCGGCCGGGACATTGCGTACCTTGAAGACAAAAGTGGTCATCATGATATCGGTTGCCTTGGCGCGGGCAGACCAGCGTTTTTCCTTCGACAGGACAACAAACCGCGTCACGTTGTTTTCGGAATCCTCGACATTTTCGTCAATGATGTCGAGGCCGTAAAGATCTGCAGCCAGACGCGGCGCAAGGGCTGCCATCGATTTGTTGCCAGCTTCCGACACAACACGCGCAGCGCCGGCAGTGTCACCTTCAACAACCGCCTTCCAGCGGTGTTTGCGAATGATCTTGCGGCATTGGCCAAGTGCATGGACATGGCTGTGAACAGATTTGATGTCGGAAACACCCGCCCCCTTGACGACCATCAACTGAAAATGGATCGGCAGAAAATATTCGCCGATGATGTGGAGTTTCGACACAGGCAAAAGGTGATGAATATCCGCAACGCGCCCGGCGAGCGTGTTTTCGATCGGGATCATCGCCAGATCGGCCTTGCCGCTTTCAACGGCGTTGAACGCATCTTCAAACGTGGCGCAAGGCAAAGGCTCCATGTCAGGAAACATGTTGCGGCAGGCGGTGTCAGAATTGGCGCCGGGTTCCCCTTGAAAGGAAATGCGGTTTGTTTTCGCCGATTGCGCGTTCATGTCATGTCCTTCAAGTGCGTGCCGCCACAATGGCCCGGGCGCGTTCCAGATCTTCAGGCGTATCTACGCCAAGCGGCACGGTATCTACAATCTCGACGTCGATGCGCATACCCGCTTCCAATGCGCGCAGCTGTTCGAGGCGTTCGCGCTTTTCCAACGGCGAAGGTCCAAGGCAGACAAATCGCTCTAGTGCCGCGCGGCGATACGCATAAAGGCCGATGTGGTGAAAAAGCGGCCCATCGCCCCATGGCGCTGTCGCCCGGGTGAAATAAAGGGCACGAAGGCGCGTTTCGGACAGCGCCGTGCCGACAACCTTGACCACATTCTCATTGATGCGTTCATCAAGGCGCGTAATCTCTGCGGTCAATGTCGCGATATCGACTTCGATGTTTTCCAATGGAGCAATCGAGCGCGAAATGATTGCCGGATTAATGGTCGGCAGGTCACCCTGCACATTGACGACGCAGTCATAATCGCCGTCGGGATCGAGATTTTGCAAGGCTTCAAATATCCGGTCCGAACCCGATTGATGGTTAGAACGGGTCATCACAGCTTCAAGACCTGCATTGCGAACCACATCCGCGACCAGTTGTGTGTCCGTGCAGACAACTGTCCTGCCTATGCCGGCGGCAATCGCCTGTTCGGCAACACGGATGATCATTGGCTTGCCGCCAATGTCGGCCAAAGGCTTGCCGGGCAGTCGCGTTGAGGCCATGCGGGCGGGGACAAGAATGATGGTTTTCATGCAATGCAGCCGGATTGGTGTTTCAGGTGTCAAAAAGTCGCTGTGTGTTGCGGCTATATAGGCCTTATAGGTGTTGCAAGTCAGTCGCAAAAGACCTAGCTTCCGCCCGATTTCAGGACAGGGATTCCACTTTCGGGTTCCCGGACACCGGAGACGGGGATAGATGGATTCGTTTGAACTGAACAAAATGGCTGGCGCCTTGTTGGCGACCGTCTTCATCATCATGTCGATTCGCTTGGCGTCCGATGCGCTTTTTGAAAAAGAAGCGCCGGAGAAGCCCGGGTTTGCGATTGTTGCCGCTGAAGCTGCACCGGGCGGCGAAGCTGCAGGCGGTGAAGCCGCTGCCGTCGTTGAACCAATCGCACCGCTGCTCGCGTCCGCTGATGCAACGGCAGGTGAGGCGGTCTTCAAGAAATGCGCTGCCTGTCATTCCGGTGACAAGGGCGGGGCAAACAAGGTTGGTCCCAATCTCTGGGGCGTCGTCGGCCGTCCGATTGCCTCCCATGAGGGCTTCAATTATTCTGCAGGCTTCAAGGAATTTGCGCCCGGAAAGAACTGGGATTACGAAGCGCTCGCCCACTTCGTGACCAAGCCCAAAGCCTATATCAAGGGCACTGCGATGGGCTTTGCCGGTCTGCCGAAGCCTGAAGACCGCGCCAATCTGATCGCATATCTGCGCACGCTTGCCGACACACCGGTCCCGCTGCCGTGATTTGACGTTTATCTATTTTCTGAAGGCCGGGTTCGCCCGGCCTTTTTAGTTTCAGGACTTGAAGGCCGGCTTCATCTGGCCTTTTTTGTTTCAAGTGATCTGCGGCCACTTGCCTTTCCGAATTTCGGCTCCCATGATTCCAACAAGGAATTATGAGGAGTTGTTTTGGATGAGCGGAAAATATGCGCGGTTCGCGGTGATGACCTCGTGCATCATCCAGTTGATGACCGTTCCGGCCGTCGCAATTGACTGGACCCATGGCACCGCGCTGAACGCCATGCCGCGCATGGCTCAGGGCTTTGCGCACTTTGACTATGTAAATCCCGATGCACCGAAAACCGGAATAGTTCGCCAAGGGGCTTTGGGGTCTTTCGATTCGTTCAACGATCAGATTACCAAAGGTGAAGCCGCGCCCGGTGTTTTGCTGACTTATGAAACGCTGATGACGCCATCGCTTGATGAGACCGATATTTCGTCGAGTTACGGCCTGTTGGCACAAGCGATCAAATATCCTGACGATTTTTCCAGCGTGTCCTTCCGTTTGAACCCGGCTGCCAAGTGGAACGATGGCGAGCCGGTAACAGTTGACGATGTGATCTGGAGTTTGACCACGCTCAAGGAAATCAATCCGCAGTATGCATTCTACTTTGCCAACGTCGTGAAGGGCGAAAAGACCGGCGAAGGTGAAGTAACATTTACGTTTTCTGAAAAAGGCAACCGCGAACTGCCGCACATCATGGGTCAATTGCCGGTGTTTGCTAAACACTGGTGGGAAGGCAAAGATGCGGCTGGCAAACAGCGCAATATAGCCGAGCCGACGCTGGAGCCGCCGCTAGGTTCCGGACCCTACAAGATCGGCAAATTCGAAGCAGGACGCTATGTCGAGTATGATCTGGTGGACAATTACTGGGGCAAGACCCTCAACACCCGCATCGGCACGGACAATTTCACAGTTCAGCGCTACGATCTCTACGGCGACGAGCAGGTGATGATGGAGGCCTTCAAGGGCGGCGCGTTCGACTACCGGTTCGAGCGTTCATCGAAAAACTGGGCGACTGGCTATGAAGGGCTCCCGGCACTTGCGAAAGGGTTTGTCATCAAGGAAGAGTTCCCCAACAGGGATTCCGGCAAGATGCAGGCATTCGTGCCAAACCTGCGCCGCGACAAGTTTCAAGACCAGCGCGTGCGCCGCGCGCTCAATCTTGCTTTTGACTTTGAGACAACCAACCGAAACTCGTTCTTTGACCTCTACGAGCGTATCCCGAGCTATTTTGCCGGGACAGCGCTTGCCTCTTCTGGATTGCCGCAAGGCGAGGAGTTGGAGATACTGACTTCTGTGAAGGACAAGGTTCCGGGACAAGTTTTCACCACGCCATATGTAAACCCGGTCGGCGGCGACAATGCCAAAATGCGCATGAATTATCGCGAGGCCTTGAAGCTGCTGAAAGAGGCGGGGTGGTCCTTGAAGGACAGCAGGCTCATCAACGACAAGAGTGGTGAGCTGTTTGTCGTCGAATACCTCGACTACTCTGATGTGAACTCGCGCTTCGTGCTGCCATACGCACAGAGTTTGGAAAAAATCGGCATCAAGCTCGATTATCGCACGGTCGACTCTTCGTCCTACGAAGAGCGGGTGCGCAAGTTTGACTATGACATGATCATGACCGGCTGGGGCCAGTCGCTGTCCCCCGGCAACGAACAGCGCGAATATTGGGGCAGCAAATCGGCAACCCGCGAAGGCTCGAAAAATTACGCCGGAATTGCTGACCCCGGCGTGGACGCGCTGATCGACAAGGTCATTTTTGCGCCGGATCACGAGACGCTGGTGGCCGCCACCCACGCGCTCGACCGCGTCTTGCTGGCGCATGACTACGTCGTGCCGCAATGGTTTTCGCAAGTTGACCGTTATGTCTACTGGGACCGGTTCGGCCGTCCGGCAAAACTGCCGGAGTATAATTTCGGCTTCCCGACCGTCTGGTGGTACGATCAGGCCAAAGCTGACCGGATCAAATAGCCGAATTCCTGAACTGCATTTGCCTCTTGCGCTTGGTGCGCCGGTCGATTCCAAATGCACTCGGGCGAATCAGCGCTGGAAGCGGGATATTTGTTGGTTTTGACGTCATATTCTGAATTTTCGGGCCGCAGGCTGCGCTGATGGGGAGCTATATCCTCCGGCGTCTGCTGTTGATGATCCCGACGTTGATCGGCATTCTGGCGATTTCGTTCCTCGTCGTTCAATTCGCGCCCGGTGGACCGGTCGAGCAGGTCATCGCCGACCTGACGCGCGGCACTGAGGCCAGCGATCGCCTCGGCGGCACAGGCTCCGACTTTGCCGGCCAAGAGGCGGGCGGCAGCGAAGTCACCGGCAAATACCGTGGCTCTCAAGGCCTTGACCCGGACCTTATCAAAAAACTTGAAAAGCAGTTCGGCTTTGACAGACCGGCGCATGAGCGGTTCTTCAAAATGCTGTGGGATTATGCGCGGTTTGACTTCGGCGACAGTTTCTTCCGAGGTGGAACGGTGATTGACCTCATCCTGCAGAAAATGCCGGTCTCGATCACGCTCGGGCTATGGATCACGCTGATTTCCTACATCATCTCCGTACCGCTCGGCATTGCCAAGGCGCTGCGCGACGGATCACGTTTTGACGTCTGGACCAGCGCAGTCGTTATCGTCGGCTACGCCATCCCCGGCTTCCTGTTCGGCATCTTGCTCATTGTGCTGTTCGCGGGTGGTTCCTTCTGGGATTGGTTCCCGCTGCGAGGGTTGTGGTCCGAGAACTGGGACCAGTTGAGCGCTTGGGGCAAAGTCAAGGACTACGCTTGGCATGTGACGCTGCCGCTCCTTGCCATGGTGATGTCGGCCTTCGCAACCACCACGCTTTTGACCAAGAACTCGTTCCTTGACGAAATCAAAAAACAATATGTCGTCACCGCCCGCGCCAAGGGCCTCACCGAACGCAAGGTGCTCTACGGCCACGTGTTCCGCAATGCGATGCTGATCCTGATCGCGGGGTTTCCCGCCGCATTCATCTCTGCGTTCTTCACCGGGTCCATCCTGATCGAAAACATCTTCTCGCTCGACGGGCTCGGCCTGCTCGGCTTTGAATCGGTGCTGCGGCGCGACTATCCCGTGGTGTTCGGCACGCTCTACATCTACTCGCTGATGGGTCTGGTAGTCGGGCTTTTATCTGACATGATCTACACCTGGATTGATCCCCGCATCGATTTTGAGCGGAGAGACGTATGAGCCCGCTCAACCAGCGCCGCTGGCAGAATTTCAAGGCAAACCGGCGCGGCTTCTGGTCGCTATGGCTGTTTCTTCTGATCTTCGGCGTGACCTGCTGCGCCGAATTTGTCGCCAACGACCGGCCGATCCTTGCGATGTACAAGGGCGAACTTTTGACGCCGGTGTTTGTCGATTATCCGGAGGAAAAATTTGGCGGCTTCTTTGCTGTCACCGACTTCCGCGATCCGGTCATTCAGGACGAGATCGATGCCAACGGCTGGGCGTTGTGGCCGCCGATCCGATACTCCTACCGCACTGTCAACAATGAGATGCCCGGCTCCGCTCCGACCAAGCCGTCCTTCCTTTACGACCGCAAGACGCTGTGCGAGCGCTATGTCAATGGCGTTGACGACGTGAATTGCCGGTTCGGCAATTTCAACTGGCTCGGCACAGATGATCAAGGCCGCGATCTGCTCGCCCGCATCATCTACGGCTTCCGTATCTCGGTGCTGTTCGGGCTGCTCTTGACCATCGGCTCGGCGGTGATCGGCGTCGCCGCTGGCGCTGTGCAAGGCTATTTCGGTGGCTGGACCGACCTTCTGATGCAGCGCTTCATCGAAATCTGGACCTCGCTGCCTCTTCTCTATCTGTTGATGATCGTCGCCTCGATCCTGCCGCCCGGCTTCTTCGTGCTTTTGACGATCATGCTTCTGTTCTCATGGTCCGCCTTCGTCGGCATTGTGCGGGCCGAGTTTCTGCGCGCCCGAAATTTTGAATATGTCAACGCTGCCCGCGCGCTCGGCGTCGGCAATGCCACCATCATGTGGCGACACCTGTTGCCCAACGCCATGGTCGCCACGCTCACCTTCCTGCCCTTCATCCTCAACGGCGCGATCACGACACTCACCTCGCTCGATTTCCTCGGCTTCGGCCTGCCGCCAGGCTCGG
>JANMEX010000450.1:0-10649 GCA_031377485.1 Phyllobacteriaceae bacterium | reverse complement strand
AGATAGTAGGGCCAGACGCGCGCGCCTGTGTCCTTCAGGCTCTCGCCGCCGGGGGGTGGCACGTCGTAGGAGCGGCGCCAGATATGCACCTGCTCCTCGCCCCATTTGGCGCGGGCGTCATCCTTGTTAAGGCCGGACAACTCGCCATAGTCGCGCTCGTTCAGCGCCATGTTCTTCACTGTGGTGAGCGAGGATTGCCCCACACCGTCGAGGATATACTGGCAGGTCTTTTGCGCCCGCTGCAAAACGGAAGTGTAGGCGATATCGAATTTGAGCCCGCGTGCATTGAGCGCTGCGCCTGCCGCCTTGGCTTCCTTGTGGCCAAGTTCGGTTAGGTCAGGGTCACGCCAGCCGGTGAACAGGTTTTTCAAATTCCATTCGCTCTGGCCGTGGCGCACGAGCACGAGGGTTCCGGTCATGGGAGTTCCTTTTTATCAGTCGTTGAGTTCCAAAACATCACGCATTGAGTAAAGTCCGGGCTTCTTGCCAAAAGCCCATTTGGCTGCCGCAATAGCACCACCGGCAAACATCGAGCGGTTGACCGCATGGTGGGTCAGCGTGATCATCTCGTCAGCCCCGGCAAAGATGACCGAATGGTCGCCGACCACTGCACCGCCGCGCAAGGCGGCAAAGCCGATGGTGCCTTCAACCCGCGCTCCGGTATGGCCGTCGCGGGAGCGGACGGAATTTTCGCCTAGCGAAATGCCGCGTCCCTTGGCTGCCGCTTCGCCGAGAAGCAACGCCGTACCCGACGGGGCGTCGACCTTGTGCTTGTGATGCATTTCGACAATTTCGATGTCGAAGTCTTGGGGGCCAAGCGCCTTGGCAACCTTTTCGGCGAGCACGGAAAGTATATTGACGCCAAGCGAATAATTGCCGGATTTGACGATTGTGGCATGGCGCGCGGCTGCGGCTATTTTGGCGTCATCTTCTGGCGAGCAACCCGTCGTGCCGATGATGTGGACGATACGGGCCTGCGCGGCATAGCCGGCAAATTCTGTTGTGGCAGCAGGCATGGTGAAATCGAGCACCCCGTCAGCTGCAGCAAACACCGGCAGCGGATCATCGGTGATGGGAACACCAAGCGGGCCAATACCGGAAATCTCGCCCGCGTCACGCCCGAGCATGGGCGATCCCTTGCGCTCAACCGCGCCGGAAACTGTCACGCCGTTCGCCGCATGGATCGCGCGGATCAGCGCCTGTCCCATGCGCCCCGCCGCGCCAACCACCACCAGCCTCATGTCGCCCATGCCGCGCAAACCTTCAATGTCCTTGAGCGGTTCACTTAAAACGGACGATTGAGATGCGCAAGCCGCAAGGTCAATGCGGCTCTCGAGCCTTGTTCAAAATTCAGTTTGAAGAGCTAACGGGATTTTCATTCAGGGTTTAGAGCCGCTCGCCGTTTCTTCGAGCCGCCAAGCGCCTCTAACTCTTGGTCTTGTCGCATTTTCCTTAAATGTTTGATGGTCCATCGAACTTGGAAATGCTCTAAACGGCAACCTCGATCTCACCCATCGGATGCGAACAGCAGGCGAGGATGTAACCGGCGGCAACATCGTCCACGCTGATGCCGCCATTGTGCACCATGTGCACCTCGCCGGAGATTTTCTTTATCTTGCAGGTGCCGCATAGACCGAAATTGCAGCCTGAGGGCAGGTTGAGGCCTGCCGATTTTGCAAGCTTAAGCACAGTATCGGCCTGGGTGCAGGCGACCGTCTTGCCGGACAGGACAAAGCGCACCGAGGCCGCGGCGATTTCGGACGGCACCACGTCGGTGGGCACAACAATGTCTTCCTCGCGCTCGATGGGTGCGCCGAAACTTTCTTGATGATAGCGCGCCATATCGTAGCCCAGCGCGTGCAGCATGTCGCGCACGGAACGCATGAAGCTCTCCGGCCCGCAGCAGTAAATGTCACGCTCCAGATAGTCCGGGGTGGTCAGACCAAGCATCAACTGGTTGAACCGGCCGCGATAGCCGGTCCAGACTTCGTACGGTTCATCGCGCCCGACAACAAAATGCAGCTTCAGCCCCTGCACGCGGCTGGCCATATATTCGAGTTTCTTGCGGAAAATCAGTTCCGACGGCTTTCTGGCGCAGGCAACGAACGAGATGTCCGGTTCCTCGCCGCGTTCAAACAGGAACGTTGCCATCGACATCATCGGCGTTACGCCGGAACCGGCGCTGATGAAAAGATATTTGCCGTCCGGCTGGCGCGGCAGGTGGAAAACCCCTGCCGGGCCGTGTGCTTTCAGCCGCATGCCGGGCTGAAGATGATTGATCATCCAGCGCGTCGCCTTGCTGCCCTCCTGCGCCTTGACCGTGACTGACAGGTACACGTTGGAAGTCGGGGCGGATGAAATGGTGTAGGTGCGAGCGACCATTCCGTCCGGAAGCGGCAGATCGAGCGTGACGAACTGTCCGGCACGGTAAAGGAATGTCGCGCCCGATGGCGGGCGAAAGACGAACGTCTTTACGTCCTGCGCCTCCGGCACCACCATGACACATTCCAGCAACTCATCATCGGACCAAAGCGGGGTGTGCTCCCGCGGCATCGGGATCATCGCAACTACTCCGCTGCGATCAGCGTGTCAGCGCGGCCTGTCATGGCGCGCGACAGTGTATGGGCGTACCAGTCGATGAACTGGATGACACCGCTTTCCTGTGCCGGCGAATAGGGGCCGGGACGGTAGGCCGGCGACATGATGCCAAGCTGGTTTTCCTCGACGATGCGGCGATCCTCGTCATTGGTCATTTCCCAGACTTCAGTGAGCCGCTTCAGATCATAGTCACGGCCTTCCTCGGCGTCCTTGTGCACAAGCCAAGTGGTGGTGACCTCGGTCTCCGTGGCGCTGACCGGCAGCACACGAAAATTCAGCACATGGTCCGAGAGGAAGTGGTTCCACGTGTTCGGATAATGGAAGAACAGCAGCGTTCCCGCATTGGCGAAAGGCATTCCGGGGATAAGCGGCGCCGCGGCCTTGCCGTCCATCGTGTAGCTGACGGCATCGCCGACGAACGGAATGCGCACCAGCCGCCATTGCTCGGATGGATCGATGAGATATTTCGACGGCAGACCCGCCGCCTCGCAGCGCGCCACATGCGCGGCACCGACAGGCGAAGACAGGCTGTCATCGCCGCCGACGAGGTACGGATCATCATTGAATGTGCGGCAGAGCGCCGGATGCTGTCCCGCGCAATGATAGCATTCGCGGTTGTTTTCCAGCACCAGCTTCCAGTTGCCCTTTTCGATGATGGTGGATTGGTGCGCGACCTTCAAATCGTCCATCTTGTGCGGCGCGGCATAGCGGTTGGCGGCGGTTTTCACCGGGGCAAAATTTGGCGCGGCGTCTGCGACGCAGACAAACACCATCCCCGCTGCCATATCGCAGTGGACCGGCATCAGGCCATGGTCGGCGGGCTTGAATTCCGGCCCCATGTCGCGCGCCCAGAGGAGCTTGCCGTCAAGGTCATAGGTCCATTGGTGATAAGGGCACACCAGCTTTGGCTGCGAGCCGTGGGAAGCCGAGCATATCCGGCTGCCACGATGGCGGCAGGAATTGTGGAAGGCGCGCACCTTGCCGTCCGTGCCGCGCACGACAACGACCGGATATTGGCCGATCTGCAAGGTCACATAATTGCCCGCCTTGGGCAGTTCGGCGGCAGAAGCGGCAAACACCCACTCCTTGGTCCAGATGTGGCGCAAATCCGCATCATGGGCGGCGGCGGAAACGTAGAGATCGCGCGGCAGCGAGGTGCCCGCCCGTCGCGACAAGAGCTGCAGGAGGAGGTCGGAGTCGGTGGTCATTTGCCTAAGTTCCGGTGCGACGTTTTGCGGGAGGACAAAACGGGACCCGTCGAGGATCAGGCGTTAGACTGCACCTGAAGCCGCCATTCAAGGTGCTTCAAAACCGACACGCATTTGAAAATTCGGACCAAGGGAAAAGAAGCAAGCCCACGCCAGACAGGTCGGGCCCTATGCCGTCCAGCGTTTGCCGGACAAATTGATGCCGAATCCGTCCGGATGCCTTGCATAAGCCGACAGCCCGGCAACAGCGGCCAGCGGATGAGTGATCACGAATACCGGCGTTTCATGCATGAATGCAGAATGCGGCGCCTTGTTTTCAAAACCCTCGCGCAGGCTGCCCTGTTTGAGCACTGATACAATCTTCTGTGCGATGCCGCCTGAGAGATAAACGCCGCCACGCGCCATAAAGACCAGTGCCAGATCGCCGGCAAGACGGCCAAGATAGGTGGCAAAAAGGTCGAGGGTCTCGCTGGCTCTTGTGTCCGATCCGTCAAAGGCTGCAGCTGTCACATGCTGCGGCTCGGTCAGGCCTGCTTCGATGCCGTCCGCCTTGCAGACCGCGCGATAAAGATTGACCAGCCCGCGACCGCATAAAATCTGTTCGCCCGATACACGCCCGCCAAGCTGCTCGATATGCGGATAGACCGCATAATCGCGTGCCGTGCGCGGGCCCATGTCTACATGTCCGCCTTCGCCCGGAACCGGATACCAGGTGCCGGATATGTTGATCAGTCCTGCGACGCCAAGACCGGTGCCGGGGCCAAGCACGACACGGCTTGCGCCTTCAACCGCTACGCCACCGCCGATTTGTTCCAGATGTTCGGGTCCGAGCGAGGCCACGGCCAGCGCCTGCGCCTCGAAATCATTGATGACGATGATGTCCTTGAGACCAAGCATCTCCATCATCACATAGGGGCGCACCACCCACGGGCAGTTGGTCAGTTCGATTTCATCGCCACTGATAGGACCGGCGATTGCCAGAATTGCGGTCTTTGGCGGGGTTGTCGTGTTGGGCAGAATTGTATCCCGGATGGCGATATCAATGTTGGAAAAATCGGCCGTGCGAACCGTGTCGAAAGCAATGGCCTCGCCATCGGCGGAAAGCACCAAGGCAAAGCGTGCATTGGTGCCGCCAATGTCACCGACCAGAACGGGAAACTCGAAACCAGCCATGATCTTAACTGCCTTGTTGGCTGTCGCCTTGCGGCAACAGGATTGTCTTGAACAGAATTTCCGCCGTTGCCCGGTTGAGCGCCATCGGAATGTCATACACCAGCGCCAGTCGCATCAGCGCTTTCACATCCACGTCATGCGGCATCGGCGTGAGCGGATCGACGAAAAAAATCAGCGCGTCGACATTGCCTTCGGCAATTAACGCGCCGATCTGCTGATCGCCGCCCAACGGGCCGCTTTTGAGACGGCGGATGTTGAGTTCGGGACAGGCATCTTTTACCAGACCACCGGTCGTCCCGGTCGCCACAATGTCATGGGCAGCCAGAAGGGCACGATGCGCCACGGCGAATTCCACCATGTCGTCCTTTTTCTGGTCATGGGCAATCAGTGCGAGTTTCACGCCGGAAAAGTCCTCCCCAGCGGTTTCAGTTGAAACCGCTTTAAATCCTGTAACAAACCTTGGGCGGGATGAAAAGGCGGGTGCTATTGCAAACCGAGCGTCACATCAGCGGCAGAGGCCGGTGCGGCAGCGTCGAGGATTTGCGTGCAGACCGGGGGCAAGTCCTTCAACGTCACGATCTTCGGCTTCACCGGCTTGGTTGGCTTCTTGGCGGGCTTCCACGGCTCATCCGTAAACCACCAGGCCAGCGCGTCGCCGCAGCCATCGCCCTTGGCCGCCGGTTCCTGACCCTTGCATCCGACCGCGTCCGCCGGACATTTGATCCGCACATGGAAATGGTAATTGTGCCCCCAATAGGGGCGGATTTTGCCAAGCCAGGCACGGTCGCCCTTGGTGGTGTCACACAATTTCTTCTTGATGCCCGGATGAACAAAAATCCGCTCGACCTGCGGCTGGCTTGCCGCCAGCTTCAGGATCGCGGCTTGGCCGGGTGTCCAGATGTCCGGATCGACGTAAAGCGAATCGCCCTTCAGCATGGATGTTGCCGACAGTTTTTCGCGCTCGTCGCGGGTCATGGTGCGATTTGGCATGGGGGTCAGCCAGATATCGGCATCAAGGCCGATCTGATGCGAGGCATGACCAGTCAACATCGGCCCGCCGCGCGGCTGCGAAATATCGCCGATCAAAAGTCCGTTCCACCCGACCTTCTTGCCGTCAAGCGCGAGCTTTTCCAGCATCTTGATCAGGTCGGGATGGCCCCAATTGCGATTGCGCGACAGGCGCATGACCTGCCAGGCAGGCCCGTCTACCGGAATGGCGAGCCCGCCGGCAAGGCAACCCTTGGAATAGAAGCCCGCAGGCTGCGCCGGCATCATGGCTGGAAGTGTCTGCGCGCCGAACAGCTTCTTGGCGGCCACCTCCTCGGCACTCGATGAGGTTGCAAAAGACAGGCTGCAGGCAAGCGCAGCAGCAATACGGGTGGTTTTGATCAAGACTTGCGCAATCATTTCAGTCCTCGCGGGGGTTCGGGACGCAGTTGCACCAATGCTACACTCCAATAGGGTTAGCGAAAGGTTAACACCATCGCCCGAGCCCCGCAATTATCGCTCATCCGCGCCAACTGTTTTGCCAACTGTCTTGGTTCCACATCGTTGTCAGCGCGATGCGATAGTCGGGATAATCAAAGGCAAAACCCGTTTGCCTGATCTTTGCATTCGAGACCCGTTTAACCTCACCATAAAAAGAACGCGCCATTGGCGACATGTTGGCGTCATCATACGCAATTTCTTCCGGCGGGGCGATGCCCATCATGGCGGCGGCATATGTCACTACATCCTGCGGCGGGGCGGGTTCATTGTCGGTGACATTGAACAGACCGCCGGTGCCGCATGTCCCCAGATGCAGCGCCGCGCGGGCGATGTCCGTAACGTGGATGCGGTTGAACACCTGTCCGGGTTTGATGATGCGCTTGGCGCTGCCCTGGTCAAGATTACAGAACGTGTTGCGCCCTGGTCCATAAATGCCGGACAGGCGCAAGACCGCCAGTGGCACACCAAGCTCTGCTGCAAATGCGCCCCAGGCTTTCTCCGCTTCCAGCCGGTCAAACGAGCGGCGGGACACCGGCTTGCACTGCGTGGTCTCATCGACCCACCCGCCCTCATGATCGCCATAGACCCCGACCGTGGACAGGTAGCCGATCCATTTCAGGTTTGGCAGATGGCGCTTCAACAGGTTCGCATGGGCTGGAACCAGCGGATCGCCGCCTTCGTCCGGTCCGATGGACATCAAAAGATGTGTTGCCTCGCCAAGCTGGCGCAACACTGTTTCATCCAGGGTCATGCCGTCAAAGACAAATGGCTTGAGCCCGGCCTTCTCCAGTCTTGAAAATTTGGCCGCGCTGCGTGTCGTTCCGGCAACCGCAATGACGTGCGATGCCAGCAAACGCCCGGTCTCCAGACCGGAAAAGCCAGCGCCAAAAATGAACCAGTTCTGTTTGTCCACGCTTCAATTCCTGCCTGCAATAAAATCAAGTTCGTCCCGGATCATCGGGACATCCAAATCAATGCCAGCGAGATAGGGCATCAAACCATCCGCGCCAACCAGTTCGCTGAGCGCCCAGACCGCCGTCGCGCGCACAAGCGGATCTTCGTCACTCAACAACACCGCTACTTCGCCCACGAGCGATATATCAGTGCTATTCCCCGCCGCGATCAGAACATTGCGGATGAACCGGTTCCGCCCGATCCGCTTGATTGGTGAGCCGGTGAAATGATTGCGAAATG
Source organism: Phyllobacteriaceae bacterium (assembly GCA_031377485.1). GTDB lineage: Bacteria > Pseudomonadota > Alphaproteobacteria > Rhizobiales > Rhizobiaceae > JANMEX01. The sequence continues at coordinate 2,988 of JANMEX010000450.1, read as the reverse complement.
TTGCATCGTCAAGCGCCAGAAAATCGCTGAGCGCGGGCGCAACAAGATCAGTCCGCGCCTTGAGTTTGGCCTCGCTTGCGACAACCGCAAACTTGTTCCACGGGCAGGCCGCCAGACAATCGTCGCAGCCATAGATGCGGTTGCCTATCGGTTTGCGAAATTCATGCGGGATCGGCCCCTCATGTTCGATGGTCAAATAGGAGATGCAGCGCCGGGCGTCCAATTTGTACGGTTCGGGAAAAGCGTTCGTGGGACAGGCATCAAGGCAGGCGCGGCACGTGCCGCAGTAATCTGTTTCCGGCTCGTCCACGGCAAGGTCGGCTTCAGTGAAAATCGAGCCGAGGAAAAACCATGAACCGTGTTCGCGGCTGACAAGATTCGTGTGTTTGCCCTGCCAGCCAAGCCCCGCATTTTGCGCGAGCGGCTTCTCCATTACGGGCGCCGTGTCGACAAACACTTTCACGTCCTTGCCCGTCACCGACTTCAACCGGTCGGCCATCGTCTTCAACCGTCCTTTCATCACGTCGTGATAATCCCGGTTGCGGGCATAGACGGAAATGTTGGCACGGCCCTTGTGCGTCAGATTTTCAAGCGGATTCGTTGCGGACCCGTAATTCATCGCCAGCATGACAATCGAGCGGCATTCTGGCCACAATCGGGAAGGGTCAGAACGCCTTTCAAGCGTCTCTTCCATCCACTCCATGTTGCCATGCCAGCCGTTGGCAACAAAACTTTTCAAATTCCATTTGGTGGCCTCATCCGTCTGAGCCGGCGCGATGCCGATGGCGCAAAATCCGAGATCGCGGGCGTCTTGGTCGAGCCGTTGGCGAATGCGTGCCGAGCCTGCAATGGCGGAGCCGCCGGACATTCAGAAATCCAGATTGGCGTAGTGCGAGGCCGGTGCCATGCCGCGCACCCGGTCGTTCAAAAGCGGGCGAAAAGCCGGGCGTGATTTGATGCGCGTGTACCAGTCCTTGGCGGCATCAGCGTCTTTCCATGAAACTTCGCCGATATAATCGAGCACGGAGATGGACGCTGCCGCTGCCAGATCGGCATAGGAAAAGCGGCTGCCAGCCAGCCAGTCGCGTGTGCCAGCGAGCCAGTTGAGATATTTCATGTGCTGGCGGATATTGGCCCGCGCCGCACGGATGGAAGCTGAATCCGGAGCGCCGCCGCCTTCTTCGGCAGTCATCAGCAGCTTGAACACCCGCTCGCGCACCAGATGGCGGCTCACTTCATTTTCCATCTTCAGCAAAAACCAGTCGCACAGCCGCCGCGCTTCAGCCCGCTCGAACGGGTCTTCCGCGAGCAACCGCCGGTCCCGCTTCAAGGCACCGCGCGTCTCATCCAGATATTCGGCAATGACCATTGGCCCGGCGATGATCTGGTTGCGCTCGGCCACCAGCACCGGTAACGTTCCGGCCGGATTGATCGACAGGAATTCGCGCCGCCGCACCCACGGCTTTTCCTCCACCAACTCAAACTCGACCGCATATTCGCCAAGGGCCAGCCTTGCGAAACGGGAGGGAGTGGACATGGCATGGTGAAATAGTGTGAGCATCGGCCTGCAGGCGCTGGTGATTCGGGTCAGTTCAACCGGTAAACAGCCGCCGCCATCCGCCGGATTCGCAATGAGCGAGCTATAGGGTGAACGGACTAATCTGACAAGCAAGCGCACCGATGTTGCGCCAATTCGAAGGAATTCAAAAATGGCAAGCGGGACACTCTTGGATGCGGGCCTGCTTGGCGTTCTCGAAGGCCTGACGGAGTTCATTCCCGTTTCGTCCACTGGCCATATTCTTCTTGCCGGTCATTTTCTCGGCTTCAATTCTGCCGGGAAGACTTTTGAGGTGCTGATCCAGCTCGGTGCGATCCTTGCAATCCTGACCGTTTATTTCGCGCGACTTTGGAAGATCCTCACCGACCTGCCATCCGACCAGCGCACCCAGCGCTTTGTGCTCGGCGTGCTCGCCGCCTTCCTGCCGGCTGCCGTGCTCGGCGCACTGGGCCATGACATCATCAAGACGGTGTTTTTCGAATCACCCAAACTGATTTGCACCATGCTTCTTGTGGGTGGGCTGATCCTTTTGGCTGTGGACCGGATGAGCTTCCAGCCGCGCTACACCAACATCATGGATTATCCGCTTTCGCTTTGCTTCAAGATCGGCCTGTTCCAGTGCCTGGCGCTGATCCCCGGCACGTCGCGCTCCGGTGCGACCATCGTCGGCGCGCTTTTGATGGGCACGGACAAACGTTCGGCGGCAGAGTTTTCCTTCTTCCTTGCCATGCCGACAATGGCCGGAGCCTTTGCCTATGATCTCTACAAAAGCCGGGCGCTGCTGTCGTTTGACGACAGCATGTTGATCGTCACCGGCTTTGTCTGCGCTTTCATCACTGCCGTGATTGTGGTGCGCTACCTGCTCGATTTCATCTCCAACAACGGCTTTGCCTTCTTCGCCTGGTGGCGCATCATCGTCGGCGCTGCCGGTCTTGCGGCCCTGTTCACGTTTGGCTGAACAGGCCCCGGCGCAGCATGTCGAGCGCCAGCACAGTCAGGATCAACTTGAAGCCTAACCGGAATTTTTCTTCCGGTATCCGGTTGAGCAGCGTCGAGCCGGTCAGCGTGCCCAGATATCCTGTGCAAATCATCGCTGCGATCAGTGGCAGCCACCTTGCAAAGGCGAAGCCCGCCAGTCCGAAGGCGACAACTTTCAAGCCGTGCTGAACGATCAGCCCCGCTGCGCTGGTTGCCACCACGGCCTTGCGATCACCGGGAATCATTGCCGCTACGACAGATGCCAGAAGTGGTCCCGTCGCGCCAAGAAACATGGTCAGAAAGGCTATGATTGCCGACGCAATGCCAAGCCCGGTTCCGGTCAAGCGTGTCATCCCTGGCACCTTGCCCCAGGTGATGAACAGGATGAATGTCCCCAGGACACCCTTCATCAGCGCGTCCGGCAACTGCACGACAGTCAACGCACCGATTGC
>JANMEX010000361.1:0-8582 GCA_031377485.1 Phyllobacteriaceae bacterium | reverse complement strand
CGTCATTCCGGCCAACATGACCATCACGCCGATCACCACCGGTCCGCTGACGGTCAATGCCGACGGCACGGTGACGGTTGCGGCCAACACGCCAGCCGGTCCGTATACGGTGACCTACACGGTTTGCGAAACACTGAACCTTGCCACCAACTGTGACAGCGCCGATGTGGTGATCACGGTTGTTGTTCCACCCAACAGGGTCGCGGGCATCATTTACGAGGACAGCAACAGCAACGGCGCCTTCGATGGCAGCGAGCCGGTGGCTGGCGGATACACTGTTCAACTCGTCAAAGGCGGCGTGATTGTTGCCACGAAGATATCCAACCCAGATGGCAGTTACGAGTTTGACGGCATTCCTGCAGGCACTGGCTATTCTATAGCCGCTGTCGATCCACTGACTGGGCGCATTGTTACCGGCAGGGGAATGTTCACGGTTGGCGCAGCTTCGGTTATCGTAGACGTCAATCTTCCAATTGACCCATCAGGGGTGGTTTACGACAGCAGCACACGCTTGCCGATAGCCGGTGCTGTGCTGCGGTTGACAAATTCTGCCGGGACGCCGCTACCGGCGACCTGCTTTGTTTCTCCTGGACAGCAACCACAAACAACCGGTGCGGATGGTCAGTATCGCTTTGACGTGCTGCCAGGCGCCAACGCTGCCTGTCCGGTTGGCAAAACTGAATATCGTCTGGCGATTACCGCGCCGGCGGGCTATGTCGCCGCGCCATCGACCTCGATAATTCCGCAGGCAGGGGCATTGGATGCATCCATTTGTCCGGTTGATGGCGCCGTAGGCGGTTCGTGTGCTGTGCAGCCGCAATTGACTGCACCAGTCGGTGCGGCAGCAACGACCTATTTCGTTGCATTCCTGCTTCAAGCGGGTGACCCGAACGTCGTTCATAATCATGTCCCGCTCGATCCCGTTGTTCTTGTTCCAGGCGGTGTGACAGTGACCAAAACCGCAAAAAGCCAGATCGGGCTTCGTGGCGGTGTCATGACCTACACAATCACGGCAACAAACAATGGCGCTACGGTCACAAGTGATCTGAACCTTGTTGACCAAATGCCGATCGGGTTCACGCTGGTGGATAACTCAGTGACGCTTGCGGGTGCGCCGGTTGTCGCGACAGTCAGCGGCAGGGCGATCACACTGCCCGCCGTAACGATACCGGCAGCCGCTCGTGTCGTTGTCGTGCTGCAACTTCGGATCCCGGTCAACGCAACCCCGGGCGAATATACCAACAACGCCTATGCGGTGGACGCGGTAACCGGTGCACGCATTGGCACCGGCGGTAGCGCAACAATTCGCATCAAGGCGGAGGCCGTATTCGACTGTGGCGATGTGATCGGCAAGGTCTTCGATGACCGGAATTCCAATGGCTACCAGGACGAGGGTGAAGTCGGAATCCCGGGCGTTCGTCTGGCGACAGTGCGCGGTGAATTAATCACCACCGATACGAATGGCCAGTATCATGTGCCCTGTGCCATGTTGCCGGATCAGAAAATCGGATCAAACTTCATCCTGAAGCTGGATAGCCGGACGCTTCCGAGCGGCTATCGGATCACGACGGAAAATCCACGGGTAATACGTCTTACAGCTGGCAAGGTTTCAAAGCTAAACTTCGGCGCCACAATAGGTCGCGTTGTCAAACTTGACCTGCGCGGCGATGCGTTTGACGCGGTCGGCGACCAGCTGAAACCGGAATGGCAATCGGGCATAGATCGTTTGATTGCCGCGCTCGCTGAAAAGAATTCAATTCTGCGTTTGACGTACTTTGAGGACGCGGAATCAGCACAGGTTGCCAAACGCCGCGCGGCGGCAGTCAAGAAATTGATTGAAGCCAAATGGAAGCGCGATGGTGCCGACTATCGACTGCAGATCGAAGTCGAGATCGTCAAGAAACAGTAGCTAGCCAAGGGCAAAATGCCCTTGGTTAGAAATGTGTGCGTAGGAATTCTACCGGAAAGTTTGATCCGGTTTTTGTAAGTGAGTGGCCTCAGAAAGGCGTGCAAAAATGCTAAGTGCGCGTCTGCCCAAGAGGTGAAATTGGTAGCCTTTCAACACTCTAGTCTGTTGTAATCCTTTGTATTTGTGCTCTCTGAAACAACGCTCTTCCGTGTCCCTATTAGTGTTCTGTTAACCGTGTTTGTTTACCCGTGGTTAGGGAAATCTTAATTCGTGAGGGCGCGAATGCCATATTTGGCAAGCAGGACAATAATGGTGGGGCAACCTTGTGCCAGTCTGAGGTCGGCTATGATGGCCGCTGTCTCGACATGCGCAATCCTGTTTGCGTATCCGGCAACTGCTGCGGGCGGTAGGCTGTGTGATGAGCGTATGCGTGGTGCCGTTGTTGATGATTGTTCAACGGCCGTTCAAGCCCCTGGCAACAACACCGAAAGAAGCAAAGCCGGTGACGATGCCAAACTGCCCTTCCGCATAAGTGTGGATGGCGAGGCGGTAGACGGCAGCAGCACTTTTGCCGATGATCAACGCAAGACAGACGTCGGCCTTGATGCTGTTGATATCCAGGTGAAATTCGACGGTCTGGATGCCAAACAGATTCTGTCCGTCAAATCAGACCTGCCTCAAGCAGCAGCTGACCCGGTCAAATTTCAGGCTGCGACCAATTACGCCGGTTTCATATCCCGCGGTGAAATCCGCATCTTTGCCATAAGTGAGAAGTCCGGAAATATCAGCGATTCTGATCCCGAGGCTACAGTTCCGCTGGATGCTGACGGCAAAGCCTTGTGGACCCCCCGTTCAGCCAATCTTCGCGACTATTTGTATGTGCTGCGCGTGTACAATGATCACGGTGCATACGATGAAACAAAGGCGCAAGCTTTCGTAAAAAGCCCGCGCCGCATTGACGTTCTCGACGCGACCAATGGCGGTGCTGATGGTGATTTGACCGACGATCTGACCCGCGTTCACAACATTCCGGTCTATGGCGGCGCGGTCACTGTTTTTGGGCGCAATGTTCCGCCAGGATATGACATCCGCGTTATGGGCTGGCAGGTTCCCGCAGATTCAGAAAACAAGTTTCTCTTCCAGCAAATCCTGCCACCGGGCGAACATGATGTTGATGTGGCTGTTTCAGGCGGAAAGAGCGATGGTCTCAAATTCACACGCCAAGTGAACATTCCAAAGAATGACTGGTTCTATGTCGCGCTGGCAGACTTGACGGTTGGACACCGCTTTGGCGACTATGTCGAAAACGCGGCGCCCGGCGAATTCGATCGCACTTACACCAAAGGTCGTCTGGCATTTTATCTGAAAGGCAAGATCAAGGGGAAGTACCTCCTTACTGCCGCAGCCGATACGCGCGAAGGCCCCCTGAAAGACCTGCTTAAGAACGACAACAACAAGGATCCCCGCCAGCTTTTAAGGCGATTGGACCCGGATGATTATTATCCGATTTATGGCGACGACTCGACGATTGTCGAAGACGCGCCAACGAGCGGTAAAGTCTATGTCCGGCTGGACCGCGGGCAGAGCCACGTCATGTGGGGAAACTTCAAAACCACAATCAGCGGCACCGAATTCGCGCGCAACGAACGCGCGTTGTACGGTGCGCATGCAATTTACAAATCGGAGCCTTTGACCAGTTTCGGTGAATCAAAAACCAAAATTGAAGCCTTCGGCGCCGAGGCAGGAACACTGCCGCAGCGCGATGATTTTCTCGGCACCGGCGGGTCCGCATATTTCCTGAAGCGGCAGGACGTAACAACCGGTTCGGAACAGGTTGTCATCGAGCGCCGCGATGCACTAACCGGACACGTTGTGTCACGCACATCTCTGGTCGAAGGCAAAGACTATACAATTGACTACTTTCAGGGTGTCATAATCCTGTCAGAACCAGTTGGCAGCACCGCGGGCTCAACCGCTTCTGTAATTGGCGGTTCCGCCGGTGCGGACGAACTTCATGTGGTCGTCAATTATGAAGCAACACCTGCTATCGGCAAAGAGTTGGGGCAGTCTTACGGCGGGCGGGCCGAACAATGGCTCGGCGACAGTGTTCGTGTCGGTGCGACTGCACTTTCTGAAACCGTAAGTGGCGAGCGAAATGGAAAAATCGAAGCAGACGTCATGCTGCGCAAGTCTGAAAAGACCAACATTGAATTTGAGGTAGCCCAGTCTGAAGGCCGCGGCATCGGCCAGGCTTTTTCCAACGATGGTGGCCTGACTTTCCGCAATGAAATCGTCGCAGGTTCTAAAGGCAAAAAAGCACAGGCTTACCGGGTCAAGGCCAAGGCAGACCTCGGCGAAATCACCGGCGGCGCTTTGTCGGGAAATGCCGATGGCTATTATGAATATCGGGGCGCCGGATTTAGCGCACTGGAAAATGAGACCAGTAAAGCCACGAAACTCTTTGGCGCCAATCTTTATATTGATCTGGGTGAAAACTTTGCAGCAAGGTTTGCGGCCGATGGAATCGATTCTGGCCGCGACAGCCGCAAGTATCGCGCCAAGGGCGAGATCGAAGCGGAGATCGCAGAAAACTGGTCACTCGTTGCTGGCGTGACATGGACTGGTTTTCACGAGCCTGCGAAAGCATGGATGGAAGGCAACCGCGTCGATATCGGTGCCCGGCTTGCCTACGCATTTGACGATGAAACCAGATTGTATGTCTTCGGTCAGGCCACTGTTTCCAAAACCGGCAACCGCTTGAGAAATGATAGAATTGGTGCGGGCGCGGAAACACAACTGACTGAACGCCTTGGTATCGGCGGCGAAATTTCCTACGGCACCTCCGGCATCGGCGGCGCAGCGCAAGTGACGTATAAAAAGGACGCCGACAACAGCTCTTATTTTGGATACAAACTTGACCCTGATCGGGACATATACCCTGAGACAGCAACAACGCTCGTTGGTACAGACCAAGGTGTTTTGATCGCCGGTGCAAAATCCCGGATCAATGATTGGACAACGGCCTTTACAGAATCCAACGCCGATCTTTTTGGCAAATCACGCAAGTTAAGCCAGATCTACGGTCTGACATTTACGCCCGACAAAATCTGGAGCGCTTCACTTGGCATGTCGTTTGGAACGGTTCGCGATCCTTATGCCAGCGACTTTGATCGCAAGGCCTTCACTGCGCGTGTCGGGTATGACACCGAAGTTGTCAAAGCCTCATTCAACGGCGAGGTGAGGTTTGAGGATTCAAAGGACAATCTGCGTGACCGGACGACATGGCTCGCACAAGCTGACGCCAGCGTGAAAACGAGTGACAATTGGCGGATGCTTGGTCACGTTGATGCGCTCATTTCCCGCTCTGACCAAAGCGACATTCTTGACGGTGACTATCTCGAAGCATCGATCGGTGCCACGTATCGGCCAATCGAAAATGATAAGCTGAACCTTCTGTTCAAATATACCTACCTCTATGATCTCCCCGGCGCACAGCAGGTCAACGCTGACGGAAACATACTGGGCGCTGCCCAAAAGAGTCATGTAATTTCAGTTGATGCGAACTACGATATCAATGAGTGGCTGACTGTCGGTGCCAAATACGGCTATCGTATTGGATCGGTGTCGACAACGCGGTCGCTGGACGATTTTGAAGACAGTTCCGCGCATCTGGGCATTTTGCGCGCAGACGTGGCAATCGTGAAAAACTGGGATTTGTTGATGGAGGGCAGGGTTCTTCATGCCGTTGAAGCCAAGCAAACCCAGTATGGCTTCTTGGCCGCCGCCTACCGGCACATCGGCGAAAATATGAAGGTCGGGATCGGCTACAATTTTGGTAGCTTCTCTGACAATATTGCGGATCTGTCGCATGATGACGGCGGGGTCTTCTTGAACGTCATCGGAAAGTTCTGATTGGCGGGTTGTTCGTGAGGAGGGGCACTTGCCTTTTCTCAGTTTCTCATGACGATTGAAAGTAGCGCGCATTCGCACCAGCCCTTTGAATGGCGCATAAGAATAGACCGCAGTTCAAGCCGCTAACACTTCTTTAAGCGCACAAGCCGTAACATGTCGGCCCTGACCTAGGGGAACGACACAATGAACTTTATGCCGAGTTTGCAGTCTGCACTCGACTCCGTTATCGATTGGTTCATGCCTGCGCGCCTGCGCGGCGATGTGTTGTCCGAACGGCGCATCCGGATGTTTCTCATCAGCCATATTTTCGGGCCGGTGATCAGCCATCCGATCACTATTTTCCTCATGATTGTCGATCCAAATCCCTGGCCGCATGTGCCGATTTTGGGTGCGTCAATAACCTTGTTCTGGGTCTTCCTGTTTGCAGTCAAATATCTACCCGTCAAATATGAGACGTTGGCGCTGCTTTCCGTCCAGAATTTGATTTTTGCGATCCTTTGGGGTTCATATCACTATGGCGGCGGTTCATCGCCTTTCTTGATGTGGTTGCTCATCGTTCCGCTGCTGGCGTTCTTTTACCTTGGCTCGACGCCTTTCACGCGCCTCGCGATCCTTGCTGAAATCGGGTTGAGCATGGTCGCATTCTACGTGGCCTATGTGACAGGTGGCTTTCCTGTCCATATACCAGTCGAAAATCTGGCAATGGCAGGCATCCTCTCTGCAGTTCTGGCATCTGCCTACGTGTTCATGATGGCGATCTACTACGCGACCATCATCGATTCACAGTCCGGCCTGATGCAGGAAGTCACGCGTCACCGTGAAACGATGACAGCGCTGACAACTGCCAAGGAAGAGGCGGAAGCTGCAAACGGCGCCAAGTCCGAGTTCCTCGCGAAAATGAGCCATGAACTGCGAACACCCCTGAATGCCGTCATCGGCTACAGCGAAATCATGCTGGAGGATGCTGAAATTGACGGGCGCGGCGAACAGATTGCAGACCTTCAGAAAATCAGCGCCGCTGGCAAGCATCTGCTTTCCATGGTCAACGACATCCTCGATATTTCGAAGATCGAAGCTGGCAAAATGGACCTCTACCTTGAGCGCATGTCACTTGACCGGTTCATTGACGAAATTGAGTTCACCGGCCGCCCGATGGTGGTCAAGAATACCAATCAGTTCATCGTCGAACGCGGCAAGAATCTTGGAACTATTGACGCTGATGCAACAAAGCTGCGCCAAGCGGTCCTCAACCTCATGTCCAATGCCGCCAAGTTCACGCAAAACGGCAAGGTGACGCTATCAGTTGAACGTGAAAACCATGATGATCAGGATTGGGTGATTATCAAGGTTGCGGACACCGGGGTCGGCATCAGTCAGGATCAACAAGGCAAGCTTTTCTCCAATTTCCAGCAAGCCAATGCGGCAATTGCTGCGAAGTTTGGCGGCACGGGTCTTGGCCTTTCGCTGAGCCAGAACCTCTGCCAGCTGATGAAAGGCAATATCACTGTAGAAAGTGAGAAGGGCCACGGAGCCTGCTTCACCATCAAGCTTCCAGCTGTTCAAGTCGGCGGCAACGTGATGGAACGTATGTCTGATCGAAATAAAGCGGTATCCAAACCAGCCGTTTCAGAGGCGGCGATAACTGAAGCAAAGGCGTCGTTTGACGGCAACGACACAGATGATCTTTCCGAAGATGAAATGGACATGATCACGCCAGCGCCAATGGCAAGGTCTGCAAATTCGGAGAAGACGATCGTTGTCATCGACGATGATCATTCAGTTCTCGAACTGGCGGAACGTGTGCTGACGAAGGAAGGCTTCAAGACTGTCCTTGTCGACAATGGCCAGACAGGGTTGCAGATCGTGCGCACCACCAAGCCGGCCTTTGTCATTCTCGACATCATGCTTCCCGGCAGCGACGGCTGGAACCTGTTGCGTGAGATTCGTGCGGATCGCAATTGCGCAGGCACGAAAGTGCTTATGCTGAGTGTTCTGGACGAACGTCATCGCGCCTATCGTGACGGCGCAGATGGCTTTATCGCCAAGCCACTGGACCGCGACCGTCTCATAAAAGTTATCGAAGAGGCAGAAACCGGCACCCGTCCTCCTGCCCAAAAAGCTGGCTAATTCCATATGGAACTTATTGAACTGCAGGTAAGAAAATGGCTGTAATTCTGATCGTTGAAGACAATCCCATGAACCGGGACGTTCTGGGAAGACGGCTTGAGCGACGCGGCTTTGAGATCCGCTTTGCTGAAGACGGTCCATCGGGCATAGAAGCGGCGAAAGCCATCCAGCCGGAACTCATCTTGATGGATATAGGCTTGGGTGAAATGGACGGCTGCGAGGCGACACGACGCATCAAGGCGGATATCACCACGCGCCACATTCCAATTATTGCTTTGACCGCCAGCGCATTTGAATCCGACCGAAAAAACGCCATCGAAGCAGGCTGCAGCGATTTTGATACCAAACCTGTCGATCTAGCCCGGCTGCTTGGGAAAATGGACGTATTCCTGCGCCGCGGCAAGGCTGCCTGATTTAAATTCGTTTGAAGACCACCCTGACGCAAAATGTGCGTTCATGCCGATGACGAATAGAAGTGCTGGCTTGGCGGGTTTCTGCATTTCAAAACCGCACTGAACGCACACCAATTACCCGCATTTAATCAATCCGACTTTAAAGCCTCGCTTCAAAATGGACTTGCGCAACAAAAAAGCCCGCCCGAAACGCTTCGGGCGGGCTTGAAAATATGCAATCT
>JANMEX010000325.1:0-2160 GCA_031377485.1 Phyllobacteriaceae bacterium | reverse complement strand
CAATGGCGTGTCGATGAAAATCCGCGCCGGACAAACGCTCGGTGTGGTCGGCGAATCCGGCTCGGGAAAGACAACGCTGGGGTTGGCGCTGACACGGATGATCTCGTCGCAGGGGCGGATCGGCTTCATTGGCAAAGACATCAATACGTTCAGTTTCAAAGATATGCGTCCGCTGCGCAAAGAGATGCAGATCGTGTTTCAGGACCCGTTTGGTTCGCTCAGCCCGCGCATGTCGGTTGCCGATATTGTTGCCGAAGGCCTGTCGATCCACGAACCGAACTTGAGCGCCACCGAGCGCGACGCGAAGGTTGTCGATGTGCTGCAAGAAGTCGGGCTTGATCCTGAAACACGCCACCGCTATCCGCACGAATTTTCTGGCGGCCAGAGACAGCGCATCGCCATTGCGCGGGCAATGATCCTGAAGCCCAAATTTGTGATGCTGGACGAACCGACCTCGGCACTCGATATGAGCGTGCAGGCGCAGGTCGTCGATCTTTTGCGCGAGCTTCAGGCCAGACATGGCCTTGCCTATCTGTTCATTTCGCATGATCTGAAAGTCGTGCGGGCATTGGCAAACGAGTTGATCGTCATGCGCAACGGCGAAGTGGTCGAGCACGGGCCATCGAGACAGGTTTTTGATGAGCCGCAGACCGACTATACCAAGGCGCTGATGGCCGCCGCATTCAACATCGCCACCGCTCCGCATGGGGCGGTCAGCGAATGAAAAAGGGCGGTATCCTCCTTGCTGCCACCGGCTGGGACTCAGCACTTTGGTCGCGCATGTTTACTGATGCCGCACCCGGAAGGCAGGTTTTTGTCGATCCGGACGGGCGCACCGACGACAGCGTTGACTACGCAATCGTCTGGAAACAGCCGGCTGGTTCACTGGCGGGCCTGAAAAATCTCAAAGTCATCTTCTCGCTCGGCGCCGGCGTCGATCATGTGTTCCGCGACCCGCTAGTTCCAGACGTGCCGATTGTCCGTGTGGTCTCGAACGACCTCACCAACCGGATGAGCGAGTATGTCGTCTGGCAAGTGCTTGACCATCACAGGATGGGACCGAAATACCGGCGGCAACAACAGGACGCCATCTGGCTCGAAGACCGCAGCCAGCCTGCCGCAAAGGACATCACAATCGGTATGCTCGGCCTTGGCGTTCTGGGCAGCGATGCTGCAATGAAGCTGAAGGTGATGGGTTTCAACGTGACCGGCTGGAGCCGCTCTCACCACCATCTTGATGGTATCCCCACCTTTCATGGCCAAGAACAAATGCCGGCTTTTCTGGCAGGCGTGGACATGCTGGTCTGCCTCCTGCCGCTGACGCCGGCAACAGCCAACATGTTGGCGATGCCGATGTTTGAAATGATGACCAAGCGCGGCCCGCTGGGCGCGCCGGTTCTCATCAATGCCGGGCGCGGCGGCCTGCAAAACGAAAAAGACATTTTGGCGGCTTTGGACATTGGCACCCTGTCTGCCGTTTCACTCGACGTTTTCCAACAAGAGCCCCTGCCCGTAGACAGCCCCTTCTGGTCACATCCCAAAGTCACACTGACCCCGCACGCGGCAGCGGCGTCTGATCCGTTTTCCTTGGTCAAACCGATCGTCGACCAGATGGATGCATTTGATCGCGGCGAGCCGCTCAGGAATCTGGTCGACCGGAAGCACCAGTATTGAGGGGTGCGCGGAAAGAGGCCGGCGAGAAAGGTTCGACTTGGTGTATTTAAGTGCGCCACCAATAATCTCTTTAGGCCATCTGCTGAGATTTGGGCATTCTCCTTAACGTAGCTCGTCATCCTCGGCCACCGGGCCGAGGATGACGAGACCCTTTATGGCTGTTGTTCAAAATCCAAATGCCAAAGCACTGCCCTCTTGCGGGGGCGAGCGCCGCGAAGGTTCGGTGAGAGTCAATTGCCGCAGATGCCATCTAAGACTCGTCAAACAGCAACATCTTTCAACAGCCGCTCTGCCAGCCATGGCGTCCACATGCGGCCGTGCAATCGGTCGGATGATCTCTAGAATCAGGAATATATTCTTAGTTTTGTCTTGACATACCGCGCATCCTTGTTCATGGTTTGTCCAACAACGGAGACTGCAAATCTTGGACTGGCCCCTCGCAATCACTCGCAACAGCGAAGCGCTCAAGCGCATCGTCGCGGCGTT
>JANMEX010000318.1:0-9005 GCA_031377485.1 Phyllobacteriaceae bacterium | reverse complement strand
GATAACCGCGACCGAGTAATCATCCCGCATCGCTTTGCATAGCATTTCCGTCAGCGTGGTCTTACCCGAACCAACCGGACCACCGATGCCAACGCGAAGCGGACCATTCTTGCTCATGTGCGGAATATCCTTGAGTAAAGTGTTTCATGCCGCATCGACGAAATGTCCGCCATCACGGTTGATGCGCCCAAATCGTCGAGCGTGGAATGGCCGGCGCGCCTTGCCGTCTCCAGAATGAGCGGTTCAAATCCGGCAAGCAGCGCCACGCCGCCGTTTTGCCCAAGCACGCCAAGCCGGATCGCGCACTGGATCTGATTGCTGACAAAGGCATGGAGAAACGCGCCGAGCGCGCTTTCCAAATCCACCTCTTGCGCGGCGGCAACCGCACCAATGGCGACAGAATAGGCGGCTCGTGCGCCAAGCAACGATGGCAATTGCAATCCGCTGGCTTTCACCGCGTCGATGAACGCGCCACCCAGATTTTGCTGCTCAAGGTGGCGCTCTTTTGATCCGGCGAGGGATTCGGCCAGATCAGCCATGCCATCAATTGGCTCTCCGGCTTCCACCTTGTGGAATGCGCCGGTCAGCAGCACCGCATCGTTCCAGATGGAGCCATGTTCAACAATCGACCCCAGCCAGGTTCCAAGCGTTTCGCTGTCGCTTACAAGCCCGTCGGCAACTGCCTGCTCCAAACCCGACGAGTACGCAAATCCTCCGACCGGAAAGGAAGGCGACAAGAGTGTCATCAGCCGCAGAAGTGTCGCTTGGCTCATCTTGAGGCCTCAATCATGCGAATGGTCATGCCCATCCCCATGATCGTGACCATGCGAATGTCCTTGTCCGCCGTGGCCCGAATAAGCCCCGCGTGTCGGGTGGAACGGCTCGGATACAATGTGCACATGCGCACCCAAGCCTTCCAGCATCGTCTTGATCACATGGTCTTTCAGCACCAGCACGCGGCTCTCCTCAATCTGCGCAGCCAAATGGCGATTGCCGATGTGCCAGCAGAGTTCGGACAAGTGCACTGCATTGCGCGGCAGCACTTCTAGCAAGCTTTCCTCGCCTGCGATCACTTCAACAAGTTTGCCATTATCGAGAACCAGCACATCGCCGTGATCAAGCGAGGCCGCAGCTTCAAGATTGACCAGCACATCATCTCCATGCTCAAGCCGCAGCACTTTGCGCCGAAGATGCCGCTCGTCATGCGCAAGAACAATGACGTCCCAGGCCGTACCGGACCATTCACCAGCGCGGATGAATTTGGACGCCGTCAACACTTCACAGCAACTCCACCTTGTCCGGATGGATCAATTCCAGCTTCACATCCGTAAAATACCCTTCTGATGCCTTCTGCCAGACCTTCATGTGCGGCATTTCAAAATGCGCCGTCAACGCCTCGCGGCTTTCCCAAGCCTCAACGAAAATCATCGACTGCGGGTCGGTTATCGAGACATTGAGATCATAGAGAATGCAGCCCGGCTCCGCGCGCGTGGCCGCAATCATCGCTTTGGCGGCTTCCATCAGTTCTGGATGATTGCCCGGACGGGATTTGAGGTGGGCGAGAAGATAAATCATGTCGGTTCCTTGTCAGATCACGCGGCCCATCGAGAAGCCGCGCGCGAGATGGTTTTTCATAAAGAAAATCAGGATAACACCGGGTATCATCCCCAGCACACTGGCCGTGGCAAGAAGCGCGATATCCGCCGACAACACCCCGCCCGCCCGCGTCATGATCGCGCCGATCGGCTTTATATCGATAACCGTCAGCGCATTCGACAAGAGATACTCAATCCACGAAAACAGAAAGCAGAAGAAAGCCGCGACAGCAACACCCGGCGCGATCTGCGGCAACAGGATACGCGAAAAATACCGAGGAAAACCGTAGCCATCCACGCGGGCAATATCGTCCATTTCCTTGGGGATGGCCGAGATAAACCCTTCAAGAATCCAGATCGCCAGCGGCACGTTGAAGAAACAATGCGCCAGTGCCACCGCGCCATACGTATCGATCATGTTGAGCCGCGAGAAAATCTCGACAAACGGAATCAGCAAAATTGCCGGCGCCATCATGCGAAATGCGAGGAAACCAAACAACAGGAAGCGGCTGCCGAAAAAGCGGTAGCGCGAGAAGGCATAGGCGGCCGGGATCGCAACGCCCACTGAAATAATCACATTCAGCGATGCATAGACCGTGGCGTTGATGTAGCCGAAATACCAGTCCGGATCGCTGAGGATCAACTGGTAATTCTCCAGCGTCGGCGCTAGCGGAAAGGGCGTAATGCCACTGAAGATTTCCTTGTTCGTCTTGAAGCTCATCACGATCAGCCAATAGACCGGGATCATCAAAAGCGAGACGTAAATGGCAGGCGCAATGGAAAATTTCTGCTTCATGCCACGTTTTCCTTCGGCACGATCAGCGAGAAAAACACCCATGTGACACTCAGAACAATCAGGAAATAAATCACCGACATCGCCCCGCCTTCGCCAAGGTCAAACTGAATGGTCGCCGTCTGTACGAGCTCGTGACTGAGGAATGTGGTTGAAACACCGGGCCCGCCGCGCGTCATGACATAAGCCTCGGTGTAGATCATGAAACTGTCCATGAAGCGCAGCAACACGGCGATCAGCAAAACCAGTCTCAGCTTCGGCAATTGGATATAGCGAAAAATCGCCCAGCCGCTCGCGCCGTCAATCCGCGCGGCGCGGTAATAGTCATCGGGAATGGCGCGAAGCCCCGCAAAGCACAAAAGCACCACGAGGCTGGTCCAGTGCCATGTGTCCATCAACAGCAGCGTTGCCCAGACAATGATGCTTTGGTTCATGCTCCAGTCAAAGCCGGTCAGCCCTGCTGCGGCCGTCACAAGCCCGATCTTCGGCAGGCTCAGCACCTTCCAAAGATACCCGACAACAATGTAAGGTGTCAGCAACGGTATGGCCATCAGGACGATGTAGAGCGAGGACAAAAACCCTGATGCCGGCATACGCAGAGCGATGTAAATGCCGAGCGGAATCTGGATCGTGAGCACCAGAACCGAAAATCCGATGCTCCGCGCCAGCGCCGCGAAAAACTCCGGCGAGGTCAGTACCTGCCTGAACCAAGTCGCCCCGACCCAGATAAAACTGTTACCCGCAAACGTGTCATGCACCGAATAATAAGCGACGATGGCCATTGGCAAGAGCCCGGTCAATGTCATGACCAGAAGGGCAGAGGTCAAGAAGCCATAAGCGCGGGCGTTTTGGCGGGAGGAGGTCAAGTTGTAGACTTCCTAAATTTCTTCCAATCCACCCCTAGATGGGCCTCGCGGTGACAGTTTGGGCAAAGAGCCATCGCATTCTCAACGATATCATCGCCATCGTCCGCCAGTGGTATTATATGGTGCACTTCTAAATATGGTCCGCCCTCGTTGATTTTGAGGAAGGGGGCTGGATTTTTGCACATTTCACAGTATCCGGCTGCGCGATTCAGAACCTTCAATACAACTGCCGAATTTCTGATAAAGGCCCAAGTAGTAGTCAAAACACGTGTCGGCTTTTTTGGAAACGTCCTTGATAGTATTTCTAGTTCTGATTGGGTTAGGTCTCTGTAACGTTCATAATGGTCTTCAGTGTTGCTGATGGGCCTAAACTCGTCCAACATTGCCAAGAAAGTTATCATCTTAACTTTTTGTGTTTTATTAATTTTTATCCAATTTTCTGCATGCCTATGGTTACAGTTGAGCGCGTTGTTGAATTTATCGATAGGGTATTCTTTTTTAATTTGATCTAAAAAAAATCGTGTAAAATCTACGTTCGTTGAGGTTGTATATGAAGAATTTTCAAATGAACTGAGTGAAGAGATTACGGCAGTAATGAAATAGTTTGCAGTTCTTTTATTAAAACTATGGCTATTTACAAGTACATCAATCGCATGATTTTTATCGCTACCGTTATGAACTAGTTTTCCGAGTTCATAAACCTTTTCAAATTGTTGGACATTGTATTTTTTCCCAGCCATTTCCTATTGCTCCCTAAAACAGAAAATACCGCTGCGCCATCGGCAGCACGGTCGCCGGTTCGCACGTCAGCAACACCCCGTCCGCCCGCACCTCATATGTCTCCGGATTGACCTCAATATGCGGCAGCGCGTCATTGTGGATCATCGAGCGCTTGCCGATCCCGCCGCGCGTGTTCTCCACCGCCAGCATGCCCTTGTCCACACCAAGCCGCGCGCGAAGGCCAAGATCCATCGCGGCCTGCGAGACAAAGTTGACCGAAGAGCGCGAGGCGTTCTTGCCGAACGAGGCAAACATCGGCCGGTAATGTACCGGCTGCGGCGTCGGGATCGAGGCGTTCGGGTCGCCCATGGGGGCTGCGGCAATCGATCCGCCGAGCAGCACCATCTCCGGCTTCACGCCGAAAAACGCCGGGTTCCACAACACCAGATCCGCCCGCTTGCCCACTTCCACCGAGCCGATATGGCGGCTCATGCCCTGCGCAATCGCAGGGTTTATGGTATACTTGGCGATATAGCGCTTCACTCGGAAATTATCATTTTCTCCCGTCTCTTCCGGCAGCCGCCCGCGTTGCACCTTCATTTTGTGCGCCGTCTGCCACGTGCGGATCGCCACTTCACCAACGCGGCCCATGGCCTGACTGTCCGACGAGATGATCGAAAACGCGCCAATGTCATGCAAAATATCTTCCGCCGCAATCGTCTCCTTGCGGATGCGGCTTTCGGCAAAGGCGATGTCTTCGGAAATGTGCGGCGACAAATGATGGCAGACCATCAGCATGTCGAGATGCTCCGCAATGGTGTTCACCGTATAGGGCCGCGTCGGGTTGGTGGACGAGGGGATAACGTTCGGCAAGCCGCAAACCTTGATGATGTCCGGCGCATGCCCGCCGCCCGCGCCTTCGGTGTGGAAAGCGTGAATGGTGCGGCCCTTGATCGACGAAACCGTGTCCTCGACAAAACCGCTCTCGTTCAGCGTATCCGTGTGGATCATCACCTGCACGTCATATTCGTCAGCCACCGAAAGGCAGTTATCAATCGCAGCCGGCGTCGTGCCCCAATCCTCATGCAGTTTCAGCGAAGATGCACCCGCACGGATCATTTCTTCAAGCGGGGCAGGGCGTGAGGCATTGCCCTTTCCCGCCAGCGCGAGGTTCATCGGGAAAGCATCAAAGCTCTCGATCATCCGCTCAATATGCCATGCGCCGGTGCAGGTGGTCGCCAGCGTGCCGTGCGCCGGGCCGGAGCCACCGCCCAGCATCGTCGTCACGCCGCTCATCAGCGCCTCGTCAATCTGCTGCGGGCAAATGAAATGGATATGCGCATCCATCCCGCCCGCCGTGATGATCTTGCCTTCGCCCGCAATCGCTTCCGTCGAGGGGCCAATGATAATGGTAATGCCCGGCTGCGTGTCCGGATTGCCCGCCTTGCCGATCGCAAAAATGCGGCCATCCTTGAGGCCGATGTCAGCCTTGTAAATGCCGGTATGGTCAACAATCAGCGCATTCGTAATAACGGTATCAACAGCCCCTTCCGCCCGCGTCGCCTGGCTTTGCCCCATGCCATCGCGGATCACCTTGCCCCCGCCGAATTTCACCTCCTCGCCATAGGTGGTGAAGTCCTTCTCGACTTCGATGATGAGGTCCGTGTCGGCAAGCCGAACCTTGTCGCCGGTCGTCGGGCCGAACATCTGTGCATAGGTGACGCGGGAGATTTTGGCGGGCATATCAGAGCTTTCCCATAATGTCAGAGTTTACCCATGACGGATTGGCGGAAACCGTAAACCGTGCGCCCGCCCGATAGCGGCACCAGCGTCACATCGCGTTTCTGCCCCGGTTCAAACCGGACAGCGGTGCCCGCAGCAATATCAAGCCGCATGCCCCGAGCCCTTGCACGATCAAAGATCAGCCCCGGATTGGTTTCAAAAAAATGATAATGCGAGCCAACCTGCACCGGCCTGTCGCCGGAATTGGCGACGGTAAGCGTAACAGTCGGCGCACCGGCGTTAAGTTCGATTTCGCCGGATTTAGGGAATACTTCGCCTGGGATCATCGCACTCACCGTATCGGCTCATGAACGGTGACCAATTTCGTCCCGTCCGGAAATGTTGCCTCGACCTGCACGTCATGGATCATTTCGGCAATGCCTTCCATGACCTGCTCCCGCGAAATCACATGCGCGCCCGCTTCCATGAGTTCAGCCACACTGCGCCCGTCACGCGCGCCTTCGACCACGAAGTCCGAGATCAGCGCAATCGCCTCCGGATGGTTCAGTTTGACGCCGCGCTCCAGCCTGCGCCGGGCGACCATGGCGGCCATCGAGATCAGCAATTTGTCTTTTTCACGCGGTGTCAGATGCATGCGTTTTTCCTACAATGACCAACATTTGGGCAGGCTTGCCTGTTTGTTAAGCAGTGAGACCAGCGGAACCAACCGCTGGCGCAGCAGGTAGCCGTCTTCATCAATGAGTCTGGCAAGAAGCTTGCCATTCCAGAACGATGCGCCACCCTTGTCGCCAATCATGGCGCGTGCGGGTTCCAGCAATCCCTCACATTCCGCGTTCAACAATAGGATCGTGGCAAAAGCCTTTGCGCCGTTCAGGACCGCAGCCTGCGCAGCTTGCGCATCCATTTCTGAACCGATCTTGAAAGCTTCGGCATGGATGGTTTTGCCGTCACGCCGTATTGTCCAGCGGTCGCGGAACAGGCCTGACACCACCGTTTCGTTCATCGCCAGACGTCCGAGCAGCACCGGCTCGACGATCAATGCCGTCGCATCGCCCGCCAGATCAACCGTCAGGTTGCGCGACAGTTGCGCATGGTCATAAAGAATTGTCTCCTGCGGCAGCCAGTTGATGTGCGCACCGCTGCCCGCGCGCAGCACAGTCGAAACCTCGGCCGCGCCGCCAAGCGAGGCATAAACCTTCTCGCAGGCCTGCGTGGTGATGGTCATCCTGCATTGCGATTCCGCTGCGAAAGCCCAGTCCAGCCGGTCCCCGCCGGTAAGCCCGCCAGATGAGTTGATCATGACAACTTCAAAGTCGCCGTTGGCCGCTTTCGGCAGGCGAAGCTTGGCGCATCCCTGCTGCCACAGCCGGTCGATAACGGTGAGCGTGCCGCGCGATTTGACAAAGCATTCGCCGCGCCCGGAGGCGCGTTGCATTTTGGTCAAACCTTCGGGTGGGACATGCAGCATGGGTCAAGCCTAGCTGCAATGCCCGCGATTAAAAAGACCGAACTGTGCCTAAACGACAGGCAAAATTTTTGCGTCAGGCGCCGAGTTCAATCGAGCGCTTCCGCGCCGCTTCAACAGCTTCCGAAACCAGTTTCTGCAGCGCGCCACCGCCCATCAAAACATTCAGCGCAGCTTGCGTCGTACCATTCGGCGAGGTGACATTTTCGCGCAGTTTGCCCGGCGCGTCGCTGCTTTCCGCAGCAAGCGCCCCTGCACCCATGATTGTCTGCATGGCCAATCGCCCGGCAATGTCGGTAGGCAACCCTGCGTCCACGCCCGCTTGGGTCAGGCACTCGATGAAGTGGAATACATAGGCCGGGCCCGAGCCGGAAACGGCCGTCACCGCATCCATTAGGCCTTCGCTGTCGATTTTGGCAACAAGGCCGGAGCAGGCAAGCAACGCCTTGACGAAAACTTCGAGATCGGCGCCGACATGGCTGTTGTTGAAATAGACCAACATGCCCTTGCCGATCGCAGCAGGTGTGTTCGGCATACAGCGCACGATCGCAGTCTTTTCACCGAGCGCTGCCTCATAGGCCTTCATGCCAACACCTGCTGCCACAGATAAAAACGCCGCGCCGCGCGCAGCCATCGGCGCATAGGCCGGCAGCACCGCGCCCATCACCTGCGGCTTCACTGCGATAACCACCAGGCTTGGCGTAAACTGCGGATCAAGTTCGCCAGCCGACGAAGCCACATGAACGCCAAGTCTGGCAGCGCGATTGCGAAGCTCATCATTCGGTTCGACAACAATCACATCGGACGTGCCAAGCGCACCGCCATCAATCCAGCCCTTGAGCATGGCAAAACCCATATTGCCGCACCCGGCAAGAACGACAGTGTTCGACATGAATGGCTCCTTTGGACCTTAAAATAGCCCAGACAACGGTAAGTGGCGTCATTGAATTTGGATGGTTTTTTCCCACCCTCGGCTCCGCCCCACATCCGCCCGTTGGTCACCTTCTCTCCGCAAGCGTGGAGAAGGATGCTGGTCACAAACGGTGGCACTCCCCTTCGCCCCGCTTCTTGCGGGGAGAAGGTGGCCCGAAGGGCCGGATGAGGGGCAGCGCCGAGATTAGAAATTATCAATCACGGTTCATGAAGTCGACATTCAGGCTTTTGACGGCACAAGCACCCTTGCCGTCAAGCGCAATCCGATTGCCGCCATCACAAACATCAGCCAGACAGGATCAGAACGGCGGAAAAAGAAACTCTCAAGACACGCATTCAGCGCCGAGAACGTGAAAATCATCATGAACAGGTCTGCCAGCAATATGTTCTCGCGCGCACGAATGCACTTGGCATAGTCGTATGCGGGCACAAACAGCATCGTAATCAGCGCAAAAACCAGCGTCGGCAAGCCCATCGTCAAGGCAATATCGACATAACCATTGTGTCCGTGAATGACACCGCGCACATCCCAAGCCGCCTCCCAGTCCTTCTCGCCGTAGTAAACCAGAGGCGAATACCAGAAGCTGTCAAACCCGTAACCGGCCAAGGGACGCTGAACAATGTGCTCGATGGCAAAACGCCAGATGTCAGTTCGCCCGGTGTAGGTATTGCCGGGCGTGATCGTGTCGCGCAAAATGCCGACACTTTTGAATACCACCGAGCCGACCGTGGCGGTGATCGTAAAGGCAATCGCGGCAAATGCGGTAATCGAACCGAGCTTGCGAAACCCGAACATGCCCGGGCCCATCACAAGAAGAATGACCAGCGGAACCAAACCGGCAGACGTTTTTGAACCGGTATTGGCCACAAAAACCAGCCCCGCCAGCATG
>JANMEX010000310.1:0-3760 GCA_031377485.1 Phyllobacteriaceae bacterium | reverse complement strand
AGGAGTCGGATCGCTTCAAGCCGCTGCCCAACGGCGATTCGATGCGGTCGGCCATCAAGCAGGTGGCATCGGGCCGCTTCGGCGTCACCACGGAATACCTGGTCAACGCCGACGACATCCAGATCAAGATGGCGCAGGGTGCCAAGCCCGGCGAGGGCGGCCAGTTGCCCGGCCACAAGGTCGACGAGAATATCGCCCGTGTGCGGCGCTCGACGGCCGGCGTCGGCCTGATCTCGCCGCCGCCGCACCACGACATCTATTCGATCGAGGATCTGGCGCAGCTCATCCACGACCTCAAGAACGCCAATCCCGCCGCGCGCATATCGGTGAAGCTGGTCTCCGAGGTCGGCGTCGGTACGGTCGCCGCCGGCGTTTCCAAGGCGCGCGCCGATCATGTGACGATCTCGGGCTTCGAAGGCGGTACCGGCGCCTCGCCGCTGACCTCGTTGACGCATGCCGGCTCGCCCTGGGAAATCGGCCTCGCCGAGACGCAACAGACGCTGGTGCTGAACGGCTTGCGTGGCCGTATCGCCGTTCAGGTCGATGGCGGGTTGCGCACGGGCCGCGACGTCGCCATCGGCGCCTTGCTGGGCGCCGACGAATTCGGCTTCGCCACGGCGCCGCTGATCGCCGCCGGCTGCATCATGATGCGCAAGTGCCATCTCAACACCTGTCCGGTCGGCGTCGCCACACAGGACCCGGTCCTGCGCAAGCGCTTCAAAGGCACGCCTGAGCATGTAATCAACTCCTCCATCTTGCGAACGCCCATGGCCGCCATAAACTGGCGCACCTCTTCGGCGACGAAGAAGAAGTAATTGATGACATGCTCAGGCGTGCCCTTGAAGCGCTTGCGCAACACTGGGTCTTGTGTGGCAACGCCGACCGGGCACGTGTTGAGATGGCACTTGCGCATCATGATGCAGCCTGCGGCAATCAGCGGCGCGGTAGAGAAACCGAACTCATCAGCTCCCAAAAGTGCACCCACAATCACGTCACGGCCTGTCCGCAGACCGCCATCGACCTGCAGGGCAATGCGCGAGCGCAGGCCGTTCAACACCAACGTCTGTTGCGTTTCGGCCAGACCGATTTCCCAAGGCGAACCGGCATGCTTGATTGATGTCAGCGGCGAAGCACCGGTGCCACCATCATAGCCGGAAACCGTGATGTGATCGGCACGCGCCTTCGCGACGCCAGCGGCAACGGTGCCGACGCCAACTTCAGAGACGAGCTTGACCGACACATCGGCATCGGGGTTCACGTTTTTCAGATCGTAGATCAGCTGCGCCAAATCTTCGATGGAATAAATGTCATGGTGCGGCGGCGGTGAGATGAGGCCGACGCCCGGTGTCGAGTGGCGTGTTTTTGCAATCGTCGCATCGACCTTGTGCCCCGGCAACTGGCCACCCTCTCCCGGCTTTGCGCCTTGCGCGACCTTGATTTGCATCATGTCGGAGTTGACCAGATATTCCGCTGTCACGCCGAACCGGCCCGAAGCAACCTGCTTGATCGCCGAACGTTCCGGGTTGCGCGAACCATCGGGCAGTGGCAGGTAGCGATCCGGCTCTTCACCGCCCTCGCCGGTGTTCGACTTGCCGCCAATGCGGTTCATCGCAACGGCAAGCGTCGCATGGGCCTCACGCGAGATCGATCCGAAAGACATGGCGCCGGTTGAGAACCGCTTGACGATGTCAGCAGCCGATTCGACATGCTCTACAGGGATCGGCGTGCGACCGGCTTCCTCGGCCATCTTGATCTTGAACAGTCCGCGAATGGTCTGCGCCTTCGACGCCTTGTCGTTGACCATGGCCGAATATTCGGCAAAAGTTTCCGGATCCGAATGGCGCACAGCATGCTGGAGTTTGGCAACAGCATCTGGCGACCAAAGATGCGCCTCGCCGCGCTTGCGGAATACATATTCACCGCCAACCTCAAGCGTTGTTGCCAACACGGGATCATCGGAGAAGGCAAGGAAATGCCGGCGGCGGGTTTCTTCCGCAACCTCTTCAATGCCAACACCTTCGATGTTTGACGCCGTACCGGTGAAATACTGGGCGACGAATTCGGACTTCAAGCCGATCGCGTCAAAAATCTGTGCGCCGCAATAGGACTGATAGGTCGAGATGCCCATCTTGGACATGACCTTCAAGATGCCTTTGCCTACCGATTTGATGTAGCGGTAAACCAGTTCATCCTTTTGAACTTCAGGCGGAAAGTCGCCGCGTTCCTGCATGTCTTCCAGTGTCTCGAAAGCAAGATAAGGGTTGATCGCTTCCGCACCATATCCGGCAAGACAGCAGAAATGATGCACTTCGCGCGGTTCGCCGGTTTCAAGCACAAGACCGACCGCCGTGCGCAGCCCCTTGCGGATGAGATGATGGTGTACCGCAGCCGTCGCCAACAGTGACGGGATCGGAATCCGGTCCGGCCCAACCTGCCGGTCGGACAGGATGATGATGTTGTAGCCACCGGCAACCGCCGCTTCCGCACGGTCACAAAGACGCGACAGCGCGCCAGCCATGCCGTTGGCGCCCTCGCTGACCGGATAGGTCATGTCGAGCGTCTTGGTATCAAACCGGTCTTCAGTGTGGCCAATACAACGGATCTTTTCCAGATCTTCGTTGGTCAGGATCGGCTGGCGTACTTCGAGGCGCTTGCGGCGCGAGTTGCCTTCAAGGTCGAAAATGTTCGGACGCGGTCCGATGAACGAGACCAGGCTCATCACCAGTTCTTCGCGGATGGGATCAATCGGCGGGTTGGTTACCTGCGCAAAATTCTGCTTGAAATAGGTGTAGAGAAGCTTCGATTGCTCGGACATGGCCGAGATCGGCGTATCCGTACCCATCGAGCCAATGGCTTCCTGTCCCGTCGTGCCCATCGGCGCCATCAGGACTTTCGTATCTTCCTGCGTATAGCCAAAAGCTTGTTGGCGATCGAGCAGCGACACGTCCGTGCGTGCAGCACGCGGTTCCACCGGCTTCAACTCTTCCAGCACAAGCTGCGTGCGCTTGAGCCAATCCTCGTAAGGATAAGCGTTTGCCATCTCGGACTTGATTTCCTCGTCAGAAATGATTGCCCCTTTTTCAAGGTCGATCAACAGCATCTTGCCCGGCTGCAAACGCCACTTCTTGACGATATGCTCTTCGGCAACAGGCAAAGCGCCCGCCTCTGACGCCATGATCACACGGTCGTCATCGGTAACAATGTAGCGCGCCGGACGAAGGCCGTTGCGGTCGAGCGTTGCGCCTATCTGACGGCCGTCGGTGAACGCCACGGCAGCAGGTCCGTCCCACGGCTCCATCAGGGCTGCATGGTATTCGTAAAACGCCTTGCGCTCGGGCGACATCTGCTTGTTACCGGCCCATGCTTCCGGGATCAGCATCATCATGGCGTGCGCCAATGAGTAGCCGCCCTGGAACAAAAACTCGAGCGCATTGTCAAAGCATGCCGTGTCCGATTGCCCTTCGTAAGATATCGGCCAGAGCTTGGAAATGTCGTTGCCATAAAGCTCGGAGTCAACGGAAGCCTGGCGTGCAGCCATCCAGTTTACGTTGCCGCGAAGCGTGTTGATTTCACCATTATGGGCAACCATCCGATAGGGATGCGCAAGCTTCCATGACGGGAATGTATTGGTTGAAAAGCGCTGATGGACCAACACAAGCGCAGATTCAAAGCGCGGATCAGCCAGGTCCTTGTAATAGGCACCCACCTGATATGCCAGGAACATGCCCTTGTAGACGATGGTGCGTGAAGACATAGATAC
>JANMEX010000291.1:0-6214 GCA_031377485.1 Phyllobacteriaceae bacterium | reverse complement strand
CTTTGCGTCCACTTTTTCGCCAGCCATCAGCTTCACAGCGGTGTCAACGGCGCCCTTGCCCTGACCGGCAGCGTCCTGGAACACTGTTACGTCAAGATCGCCAGCCTTCATGTAAGCAAGCGCTTCCTGAGTGGCATCAATGCCGCCGACAACGACAGTCTTCATGTCCCAACCGGCAGCCTTCATCGCGTTGATTGCGCCGATGGCCATATTGTCATTGTTGGCAATGACGGCAGCTGGCTTGTGGCCGGCGGCAATCCAGTTGGTCATAAGGTCCTGCGCCTTCACCGGGTCCCAAACAGCGGTCTGCTCGTCGAGAACCTTGAGGCCTGCGCATTCCGGCGTGGCGATCACGTCGTGAATGTCCTTGGTGCGCTGCACGGCAGCCTGGTTGCCAAGGTCGCCGACCATGATCAGGATGTCGCCCTTGCCGCCGAGCAGCCTGCAGACTTCCTTGGTCTCAAGTGTGCCGGATTCTTCTTCGTTCGATGCAACAAATGCGCCCTTCGGGCCGAGTGCATCAACGTCGATCGGCTGACGGTTGACATAGACGATCGGGATGCCTGCATCGTTTGCAAGCTTGGTCATTGGTGCCGTTGCCGAGGTGTCGACAGCATTGACGATGATGGCGTCAACCTTGGCAGCAATAAAGTTCTGCACCTGGCTGAGCTGCTTGGAAACGTCGTTTTCAGCAATTTCCACCTGTACGGTCTGGCCTGCGTCTGCACCGGCCTTTTCAATGCCCTTTTGCAGAATGGTCAGGAACGTATCGGTGTTCGCCATGGTCACACCCAGATTGCCTGCATAGGCGGTGCTTGCCATGACGGCGCTGGCAGCAAGTGCCAAAAGAATCTTTTTCATGTTATCTCCTCCACAGATCGGCGCCCGGCAGCACCTGTCAATTGAACCGGGTTTCCCACTTTGGGGAATGGAATTTCGATCACGCCTCCCATTTAGAATAAAAATGTCGAGATCGAAAAATCTGGAATACTCATTCCATTTATTTGAAATCCCGTCAATGAGAATCTGACAGACAGGATCGTGAATTCGGGTTCAGGCAGCGATGCCTTTCTCGATAAATGCAAAGCTTTCCGCGATTGCCGACGCCGGATCAGCCATGGCATGAACCTCGGCCGAAAACGGCTCATAAGAGAACGCGCCTTCATAGCCCGCGTCAAGCAATTCCCGCATTTGGGCAATGTTTCCCAGTCGGTCCCGCGCATCAACGAGGATGCGGTGCCCGTCCTGCATCTCTTCCGGTGTCAATGACGGATCAACGACACCCGAAATATGAACGATACCCGTGTACTCTGGAAAAATAGCCCCGCCGCCTGCCAGATGATGGTGGAATGTATCGTGCACCAACTTGTACCGGCCGCGCCCGCCGACAGCCTCGATGGCATCAACAGCTTCCGCCTTCAGCCGCAATGACGACGACACAAACCCCAGTGGCTCAATCAGCGCCACCATGTTTGCCGTTTCAAGCATCGGCAAAATCTCGCCCAATGCTTCGCGCAAAGCGGCCAGACGTTCGGAATCTGTCCATTTCGGCGCATCATTGCGCGGAATGAGGCTGATTGTTTCCGCACCGCTTGCAACGGCCTGGTCAATCAGAAGCTGGACCTTGGCGCGCATCGCCTCGCTCCACGAATTAAAGCCATAAGCCTCAGATAGTCCCAACAGGCGCAAGCCCTTCGCCCGGGCATAAGCGCCGATGGCCTCAGGCGCGTCGCCATCGAAGAAATCGGCTGCAGAAAGCTTCTTGTCCGCCAGATCATTGCGCAGTTCAACGCCGACACAGCCAAGCGACGCCGCCAGATCCAGAAAGCTCCGGCAATCGAGCTTCGGCGTCGTCATGTGGTTGAGAGCAGATCGCAGCTTCAAGCTTCCGGCCATTTTTTTGGTATCCTCGGGTGTGCAAAATCATTCACGCCAAGGCGTATGGCGCGGTGCCCAACAAAAGAAGGGCAGGGCGCAAGAGTCAAACGTCTTGCGTCGAACAAACTATCATATCTGCCAAAAAAAGGATTTTCTTGTGATAGAAAAATATCAAATCTATCAAAACCATCAATCAAATATTTTCGGAAATGTGCATTTCCAGTGGCAAAAACAATTGTCCGGGCAAATCCGTGTCTTTTTTGGAGATCGCCCGGGCCATCAAATCCACCAGCCGTTCGCACAGTAGCGGCAACGGCGTGGAAATTGTCATGGCAATAAGCTGATCGGCCAGCGCGGCGCGGGACATCGGCGTAAGCTCATTCAGGATCACCACCAGATCCTGCCGCCCCGCCGCTTCCCTGAGTGCATCAACAGCACCCTCCATGCCGCCCCCGGCCACATAAAAACCCACCAGTTCCTTGTGCCGCACCATCAGGTCCTGCACCGCCTCATAGGTGAACCGGCGGTCGTCAAGATTGACCAGCGTGTCCAGCAAATGAAACTCTGGCGCATGCTCGCGGAAATAGGTGCGGAAACCGATCTCGCGCAGATCATGCCCCAAGAACCGGTGGCTCCCGACAAATATCGCGACTTTCCCCGGCTTTTTCGCGGTCTTTGCAATGGTCCAGGCAGCAACACGCCCGACCTTCCTGTTGTCCACCCCGACATAACCACTGCGAACGCCGGTCGCAAAATCAGACAAAAGCGAGAAAACCGGTATGCCCTTTTCGCGCAATTCGCCAACGGCAGCAGTAATATTGGGATGATCAACCGCCACCATCGCGATGGCGTTCACTTTGGGCGCCATCTCTTTCAACTTGGCGACAACAACGGCTGGCGCCATGTCCGACACGTAGTCCAGCACACAAACGCCGCGAAATCTCGATGCGTCGCGGATGGCCTTTTCAATTGTCGCACCGAAGGCCTTGTAAAATTCTGCCTCCGGCTTTTGCAGCAGGATGCCAAGCTTCAATTGCGGCAAGTCTGCATGGATGCGCTGCCGGATAAGCCCTGCCGCATGATAACCAATAGCAGTGGCCGCCTCATAAACACGCCGCGAGGTCTCTTCGCGCACCGGATGACGGCCATTCAGCACACGATCCACGGTCGCAACGCTCACGCCGGATTTGGCTGCAACATCAGAAATGGTCGGGCGCGATCCCATCATGAACCTCCGTTACGTTCAGCTTAGACACAGGTCATAAATGGTTTGATAGAAAATGATAGAAAAAATGTCATCAGGTTTGACGATTTTACCAATGATGCCCTAAATGGAGGCAATCAACGGAGGGTTCCACGATGGCGAAACAGACCCATGACTATTCCATGCTCGGGCGCGATGCTCAGCTCGCGGTCGAGCGCGGCCTGAAATCCGCTGAATGGTATCATACGGATGTCGCCCGAAAGGAATTGAAAGAGCTGATGAAACGCTCCGATCAGCCTGCCATCCGCGACACCATCATCTGGCTCGGATTGATGGCCGTTTTCGCGGCAGGCGCTATCTGGGCCTGGCCATCGCTGTGGTCGATCCCCTTCTTTCTGGCCTATGGCGTGCTCTATGGTTCCGCCACCGATTCCCGCTGGCATGAATGCGGTCATGGCACCGCGTTCAAGACCCCGTGGATGAATGATGTCGTTTACCAGATCGCCTGCTTCATGATTGTGCGCAATCCCGCCACCTGGCGCTGGAGCCACACCCGCCACCACACCGATACAATCATCATCGGCCTTGACCCCGAAATCGCCGTCATGCGCCCTCCGGTGTTGTTCAATGTGGTCCTCAATCTCTTCGGCATACTCGACGCATGGAACGGCTGGAAAGCCATGCTCATCAACGCTGCAGGCATCGTCACGCCTTCAGAAAAAACCTATGTCCCTGAAATGGAATGGAAAAAGGTGATATTGGCCGCCCGCGTCTGGGTGCTGATCTATGCCGCAACCATCGCGCTGGCTTTCTACACCCATTCATGGCTGCCCATTCTACTCGTCGGCACGCCGCGCCTTTATGGCGCGTGGCATCACATCATGACCGGCCTGATGCAGCATGGCGGCTTGGCAGACAATGTGCTGGACCACCGGATGAATTCACGCACGGTCTACATCAACCCGGTCTCGCGCTTCATCTATTGGAACATGAACTACCATATTGAACACCACATGTTCCCGATGGTGCCCTATCACGCCCTTCCCAAGCTCCATAGACTGATAGGCCATGATTTGCCCGCGCCCAATCCGTCGATCTGGTCGGCCTACAAGGAAATCATCCCTGTCTGGCTGCGCCAATTGAAATATGAAGATTATTTTCTGGTGCGCGAACTGCCAAAAACTGCCAAACCATATCGTCCGGAACTGCATGACGCCCTGTCCGCTGCGGCTGAATGATACTTCGATAAAGAGGGTAATTTGAAATGAGCAATTGGGTTGAAGCCTGTTCCACGGGCGATATCGAGCTTGAGGATCTGATCGGCTTCAAGCATGGCGGTCAGGATTATGCGATCTACCGCAGCCCCGATGACAAATATTACGCCACCGCCGGTCATTGCACCCATGAGCAGGTGCTGCTCGATGGCGGTCTTGTGATGGATTACATCATCGAATGCCCCAAGCATAACGGCCGCTTCGATTACCGCACGGGCGAAGCCAAGGGCGCGCCGGTCTGCGTCAATCTCAAGAGTTTCCCGGTCAAGGTCGAGGGCGATAAAGTCCTCATCGACCTCGCCTGATCATGGCAGCGATGGTCATCATCGGCGGCGGCAAGGCCGGCGCCCGGGCGGCAGTCGCCCTTCGCGAAAATGGCTTTGACGGGCCGGTCACCCTGGTCACCGGCGAAATCCACGCGCCCTATGACAGGCCACCTTTGTCCAAAGCGGTCATCACTGACTCTGACCATCCAAACCCGCCGTTTTTGACCGACGAGGCCACACTCAAGTCGATCAATGTTGACCTCATATCAGGCGTTGCCGCGCAATCGATTGACCGGAAAGGGCACGCGGTCCTCCTCGCCGATGGCCGCACAATTCCCTATGGCAAGCTTCTGCTGGCCACGGGCGCAATTCCCCGCCGCCTCAATCTGCCGGGATCAGATGTCCCGCAGGTGCGTTATCTTCGCACCTATGAAGACGCGATGCTGTTGCGTGAACAGATCCACAAGGGCGGCCACGTCATCATTATCGGCGGTGGCTTCATCGGGTTGGAAGTCGCCTCCAGCGCCCGCAAACTCGGCGCATCTGTCACGCTGATTGAAGGCTTGCCCCGCATCTTGTCTCGCGGCGTGCCGGAGGAAGTGGCTCAGGTCGTGACCAAACGCCATGAAGCAGAAGGCGTCGATATCCGCTGTTCCACCGGCATCACAGGCTTTGAAAATCGCGGTGAAAAGATTGCAGTTCTTCTGTCCGATGGCAAAGCCGTGGTTGGAGACCTGGTGCTTATTGGCATCGGCGCTGTTCCGGTAATTGAACTTGCCGAAAAATCCGGACTGCTGATCGAAAACGGCATCGCCGTCGACGACCGACTGCGCACCTCCGATCCCGACATTTACGCCGCTGGCGACTGCGTATCCTTCCCGCTCACCGTCTATGGCGGTCGTCGTGTCCGCCTCGAAAGCTGGCGTTCGGCGCAGGATCAAGGCGCGCTGGCTGCTGCCAATATGCTCGGCAAGGGCGAGCAACTCACCACTGTCCCATGGTTTTGGTCCGACCAATATGACCTGACCTTGCAAATCGCCGGCCTCCAAGACGAGGGCACGGCCACCGTGCGCCGCGATCTGTCGGACACCGCATTCATCCTGTTCCACATCGCCGCCGACGGCCGCCTCGTTGCCGCCAGCGGTATCGGTGTCGGCAACGCGGTCGCCAAGGACATCCGCCTCGCCGAAATGATCATCGGCAAGGGCCTGAAACCTGCCCCAGCGGAATTGGCCGATCCGACAGTCAACATGAAGCGGCTGTTGGCGGGCTGAAGTTGAACATGTTGCCGCTCTAACTTCACCCCGCCCGCAGGGGTCGGCAGGACGGGCAAGACCCGTGCCTCGCCCCGGCTGTGGCCGCGAAGCAGACGGATGAGGGGCAGCGCCGAGTCTAGAAAATAATCCTCAATCCCCAAAGCTCCGTCATTCCGGGGCCGCAACGCGGAGCCCGGAATCCAGAGCGCCGATTATGGAATCGTGACACTGCCATTGCGTTCATCTTTGCCCGTCACGCTGATTTCGTTGCCAAATCTTGACCGTCACAACTCTGGATTCCGGGCTCCGCCTTGCGGCCCCGGAATGACGGCCAAG
>JANMEX010000254.1:0-2605 GCA_031377485.1 Phyllobacteriaceae bacterium | reverse complement strand
GACAGCTCAAAGCGATCGCGATCTCCTAAGTGTAAACTGTCTTCAAAGCTCTGAAAATGTTCGGCTATGGCACGGACGAAAAAGGTCAGGCCACCTCTCAGGTCGACATGGAAGTCGATCGGCCAAAGCCGGTAAATTTCCGTCTCGACCTTGATGGCACGGTCCCCGCCGCCCCTGAAATTGTCGAGAGCCGCACCGATCCATCCGCAGCTTTCGAAACGCGGTTCCGCGAACTGGAAGACAAGTTGATCGCCATGCAAAAGGCCCCCAAGCCACAGGAGGTTTCGCTTGCAAAAATTCAGGAACTGCTCAACGCCTACAATGTGCAGGTGACGGAAAAAATCGAGGCGCAATCGCGCGCGCTTCAGGCCGAAAACGAACGCCTTCGCCAGGCCGAAGCCCAGCGCCTTGAGGACGAGCGTCTGGCAGGTGATGCCGACAAGCGGCGACAGGACGCGGCGAAAGCCAAAAAAGACCTTGCCACCAAGCAGGTCGAATCCAACGGCGTGGTGGTTGACGAGTCTTCGGAAGATGTCGCCCTGCCCGGCTCGTCCGGTCCAGCCACCGGCTCGATTGTCACCAACAACAATCTGAAGTTCCTCGCCGACGCCTCAAACGATGAGTTCAAGACCTCCGTCTCCAAGCCGCTCGCAAATCCTGCCAAGACCGTTGTTCAGGGCACGATAATTTCCGGCGTTCTGGAAACGGCGATCAACACGGAGCTCCCCGGCAACATCCGCGGCCAGGTCACCGAGCCGGTGTTCTCCTATGATGGCACGCACATCCTCATGCCCGCCGGCACCGTGTTGATTGGCACCTTCAACACCGATATCCACCTTGAGCAAAAGCGCGTCTTGATCGCCTGGAACCGCGCGATCACGCCCGAAGGACAGTCGATCGCGCTCGGCTCCACCGGCACCGATCTTCTCGGCCGCTCCGGCACGGCGGGTAATGTCGACAATCGCTACATGAAAAAGATCGGCGCCGCCGTCCTCATCAGCGCCATCAACGTTGTGCCTTCCATGATCAGCGCCAGCCTCAACAAGGTGGTGCCTGCCCCGGCTCAGAACTCGAGCCAGCCAAACCTGACGCTGAATGTCGGCACCACCGACAACAGCAGCGGCGAGGCAGCCACCACAATCGGCGGCGCGCTTGCCGAACAAAGCTCGAATATTCTGGGCCAGTATCTGGATTTGCCCCCGGTTATCCGCGTGCCCCAGGGCGAGGAAATCCGCATCTTCGTCAACCGCGATCTGGTGTTCAGATGAACATTCACATCGTCGAGAAAGAGCTATCCTATGTCGAGCAATATCTGGCGCCGCTCAAGAAATACCTGACGGACGACGCCATCAACGAGTTGGTGATCAATCCCGACGGCTCGATCTTTGTCGAGGCCGCCGGTGCCGTCAACATGCACCAGATCGACGTTGCGCTGTCGCCCCATGCCATCAAGCGGCT
This sequence comes from Phyllobacteriaceae bacterium, assembly GCA_031377485.1. GTDB lineage: Bacteria > Pseudomonadota > Alphaproteobacteria > Rhizobiales > Rhizobiaceae > JANMEX01. The sequence goes on along the minus strand of JANMEX010000254.1, from coordinate 1,147 downwards.
TGGGGCGCAGCTGGCGGGCGAGACCAAAAATACGCTCGGCGCGCTCCACCCGATTGTCTCCGGGCGCGTTAATGTCTGGGGCAGTCCACAGCGCGTGCAGGTCGTGATCGAGCCTGCCATTGAAGAGGGCGTCTCGCTGTCCATCCGCAAATATCTGACCCGCCCGCTGGAAAGCACACAGATCGTTTTTGTTGATGGCGGCCAGATCAGGGTCGATGACGAGCGCCACATGCGCCACAAGGCCATCGCCGACATGGCGGAAGCGGGAGACCTGCAAGGCCTCTTCCGCCGTGCCATCGACGAGAAGTTCAACATCCTGATTTCCGGCGGCACCTCTTCGGGCAAAACCACCGTCGCCAAGGCGTTGATCGGCATGTCCGATCTTGAAGAGCGCATCATCACCATAGAGGATGCGCAAGAGCTTTTCCCGCCACATAAAAATCAGGTCGGCCTTCTTGCCAACCGCAAGGACAAGTCCGAGCGCTCGCCCTCGCGTCTCCTGGAAAGCTGCCTGCGCATGCGGCCGGACCGGATCATCCTTGGCGAAATTCGCGGTGTGGAAGCCTATGATTTTCTTGAAGCCATCAACACCGGCCACCCCGGCGCCATCACCACGATCCATGCCGACAGTCCGGAGCTCGCGTTTGACCGGCTCGCCCTCATGGTCATGCGCGCCGGTATCCAGATGAGCCACGGCGAGATCATCCAATACGCCAAGAAAACCATCGACCTCGTCATCCAGGTTGGCCGCCGCAACGGCAAGCGTGGCGTGCTGGAAGTCTATCTGCCCTCGATGAATTGATGCGCCACTTCAGGTTCGATGGCAGATCAAACGTTCGAAGAAAATGCGCCAACAAAAAGGTGGAAGCGTTCAGCGGTTTGAAGAACCACTGAACGCTTCCATATTACGGCCTCGTGCCGGACCTATTTGCGGGCCCTTCTAAAGCTCCCGCCCCTCGCGGCTACGCTCTCTGGTCTGGCGGTGGGATGCGGGCGCATTGGCCCCTTCCCCAAAATCAACTTCGCGCCCGCGCGGAGAGGGCTCGTCCGGCAGGTCGAGATAGTAGTCATCCGCCCCTTCGGCCCCATCGCCAAGATCACGTGGGGCATTAGCGGCCTCGAGATAGCGCCATGCGCATCGCCATCG
>JANMEX010000269.1:0-2555 GCA_031377485.1 Phyllobacteriaceae bacterium | reverse complement strand
GAGTATCAGGCGCCGCTTGAGGCTGGCTTGAAATCGCTGATTGGCGGACTGGTTCAGATGCGGCTGGAGATCAGCAAGCTGGTTAAGCCGGTGCGCCGGCCGAAAGGTTTGCGCGGTGTTTGAGGAACTTCTTGAGGAGATTGGCGGGTTCGCCGCCACGGGATTTCTGGTCGGTGACGACGATGAGCTTTTGCGGAAGCGGCGCGTGTCGAACCTGAGCTGGATTGCGACCGCGCGGGATTCACATGAGTTGTCGGGGTCTTCGCCGAAGGCTCGCACCGTGGCAAATTCGACAGCGCGAAATCGGGCGGTCGGCGGCTGGACGATCCCTCTTGCGGCGACGGCGAAGGGCGATCTGGATGATGCGTTTCGGAAACTGGGCTCGATTTCGTATGCCAGCACTGGCGCGAAAATTCGTGGCGCGGATGAGGTAAGCAGCACATCCGGCGGTTCGCGGACTCAAGTTCTTCTTGGCGGCAATGCCGTGTTCCGGGCTGGCGGAACGGTGTCAGATGCGCTCGGCGTCTATGTCAAGATCGCCGCTTTTGGCGTGGCCAACGATTTGGAGGACGAGGAGTTACGGCGGCGTGGCGGAGGCGGAGGAAGCGGTAGTTCAGAAGGTGTAATGACAGCGCAGGCTGTTCAGCAGAAGCGCTCCACGCAGCAGCTGGCGGCACGTGCGGCCATTGCTGCCGGCGCGCAGCCAGTCGTCATCAAGGTGATTTCGACAGTCAGCGCCAAGGCGAGCGCGACCGCATTGATGGAGTATATCGGCACCCGTGAGAACGAAGAAGGCGAGCGCGAAGACATCCCGGTGTTCAATCAATTTGGCGAGAGCATTGACGATGCGGCGGGCAGGGCGGCTCTTGTTGCTGAGTGGACCGAGGGGTTCAAGGAGCCTTATTCGGTGTCGTCGTGCGTCACGGTTTCGCTTGCATTGAAGGGAAAGATCTCTGACGCGGTGCTGCACGAAGCATTGAATGTGACGTTTGGCGAGAAGCCATTTGTCTATTCGCGTGATGGCGAGAAAGTGGATGTCTATGGCGTTTCTGAGCTGACGGCTGGAAAGCTCAACGTGCAGATTAAGGCTCGGGCGAGAGGTGAGGGGGCGGTTGCCTATCTCGCTAAGGCAGAGGACAAGAAGGCCACGGCGCTTCAGAATTCCGGTGTTGATGCTTCCGTCACCATCAAAGGCGCGACGGCGTCTGAGAAGTCGGCGCAGTACTACCTTGAGAAGTTCATGCGTGCGCATCCGGCGTCAATCAAGTCGAATGGCGATCAGATTCAGGCCAAGGGCACGGCCCATGTCTTGTCGAAGCAAATATATAACGACTGGCAGCCGCATCTGAAAACCGTTCATCCGAGGAACGCGTTTCATGTGGTGTTTTCCGGCCGGGCGGGAACGGACGCCAAGGCGATAGTCAGGGCTGTTTCTGATTTCCTTGGCGAACAGATCCCGGATCATAAATGGGTAATCGCCCATCATGCAGAAACCGGCCATGTGCATGTCCATGCAATGATTGCGGCGCGAGATGCGCTTGGAAAGCCTTTGCGTTTCACCAAGCCGGAGCTGTTTGAATGGCGCGAGAACTTTGCCGCCAAGGCGCGCGAGCATGGCATTGCCATGGTGGCGACACGGCGCGCCGACATGGCGGCAACCCGGCCGTTCACGCAAAACCAGGTGGGTGCCTATGAGCGGGCGAAGATTGATCCACGCTATGCCATCCAACCTGCGACAAGGCTGCGGGTTGAAGCCAAGCGGGAGGGCAGGGCGGACTTGGTTGCCATGACATCTGGCAATCTTGCTTTGGCACGGCGCTGGGAGCGCACAGCGACCGTGCTCAAGCTGGCATCACCGGAGTCGCAGATTGCTTATCAGGCAGCGACGGGTTTCCTGGCATCTGTTCAGGCGTTTCGAACCGAGAATGTTTCGGGAGGCAAGGCGACACCGGCTGCCGCCGCAGCAACCCAGATGCTTTCCAAGTCAATTCAGAATGAAATTCAGGAGATAATGACCATGGCAATTTCGGCGTCCGATGCGCGCATTCGCATAGACAATATCAATCGGAACTTCGACCAAGCCGTGAGCCTCATACCCGTTGAGAGGCAGCCCGAGTTTGTGGCGATGCGCGAAAGTGTCAACAAGTCACTGGAAGCAAGATATGTCCAGCTTGCAGCACCTGTCACGCCGGCGCGCCAACAGGTGCGGGACGCGATTGCCAAGCACGGCCGGGAGTATGTGATTGAAGGCATCGGCGTGATGGTCGAAGTGCAAACTGCGCAGCAGAGGCTCAACCAAGCCAAGACAGAAGGCAAAGATCAGGCGGGCGAGCGCCAGTATCATGAACTGGCATTGGGCAAGGCGGCGGCGCTTGCAGTTCAGGGTAACCGTTATTTGCGTGAGATTGCCAAATCAGATCCAGCGCTAGCGCGTGCCATTGAAAATGCTGAACGCGACAATGCCGCCACGGGTGCTGCAGTTAAGAGTGCAACAGCCAAAGGAGCCAAGACAACGACAGTTCAACAAGCTTTTGGAACCGAAAACCGCGCAAACC
>JANMEX010000205.1:0-13653 GCA_031377485.1 Phyllobacteriaceae bacterium | reverse complement strand
GGCCTTTCCAAAGCAGAATTAATTCGGATAGGCTTCTAACCGGACCATAAGAAACCAGCAAAAGGTACCATGGCCGGGGAACAGATGGAGTCAGCAGATCGCGCACTTCTTGATGTTGAGGGCGTGACCAAAATATTCGGTTCGCTTCGCGCATGCGATGGCGTTACGCTTTCCATTTCCAAAGGCGAAATTCATGCACTGCTTGGTGAAAATGGTGCCGGAAAATCCACACTCGTAAAGATGCTGTACGGGACACTCCAGCCGAATGCCGGAAGCATATTGTGGAAAGGCAAAAAGGTCGAAATCACCAATCCGAATTTCGCAAGAAGCCTCGGTATCGGGATGGTTTTTCAGCACTTTTCGTTGTTTGATGCTTTGAATGCTGCCGAAAATATTGCCCTTGCCTTAAGCGGGGGAGCATCGGTTACCGAAACGGCAGAAAAGGCTCGCGAAATCAGCCAAATATATGGTCTGCCGCTTGATCCGTATTCGCTCGTTGGCGACCTTTCTGTTGGCGAGCGTCAGCGTATTGAAATCGTCCGTTGTCTCTTGCAAGAGCCGGAATTGATCATCCTTGATGAACCGACGTCGGTGCTCACCCCGCAGGAGGCTGATAAGCTTTTTGTGACGCTCGAACGGTTGCGCGACGAGGGCAAATCCATTCTCTACATCAGCCATCGGCTTGACGAGGTGCAGCGCATTTGTGATCGGGCAACTGTGCTGCGTCATGGCAAGGTGGTCGGCGAGTGTGATCCGCGCGCGCAAACAGCTGCATCGCTGGCGCGGATGATGGTTGGCAATGACATTGCGACGGTGGTGCGCCCGGCTGCGGCGAGCGACGGCGTTGCCAAGCCGCTGTTGTCAATTAAAAACTTGTCCCAGAAGCCGGCAGGGCCATTCTCGATGGCGCTTCAGGATATTTCACTTGACGTTCTCCCGGGTGAAGTTGTCGGTATCGCCGGTGTTGCAGGCAACGGGCAGGGCGAGTTCTTCGACGCGGTTTCCGGCGAGCGCAGGCAGTCCGATCCCGTCACAATTTTGATCCGCGGCAGGCCGGCCGGTGATCTCGGCATTTCCGAACGCCGCCTGCTTGGTGCCGGGTTTGTGCCTGAGGAGCGGCTTGGCCATGGCGCAGTGCCCACAATGAGTCTGTCTGATAATCTGTTCCTGTCACGGGCTGTGTCTGATGCGAAAGCGTTTTGCAAAGGCTTGTTTCGCGTCATCAACCGGCCTTCCATCACTGCCGCAGCAAAGCGTATTGTCGAGATCATGGACGTGCGAAAAAGTGCGGAAGACCCCGACGCTGGCGCACTGTCCGGAGGGAATTTGCAGAAATTCCTGATCGGCCGTGAGCTTGATCGCAATCCGTCAGTTCTGGTTATCAACCAACCGACATGGGGCGTGGATGCAGGGGCTTGTGCACGTATTCGGCAATCTATTGTGGATTTGGCGCGTGGTGGCGCCGCCGTTCTAATTATCAGCCAGGACCTTGATGAGCTGTTCGAAATCTCGGACCGCTTAGCTGTCATGAACCACGGCAAACTTTCGCTGCCGATGCCGATTGCCGATGCGACGCTGGAACATGTCGGCATGTTGATGGGCGGGGCAATCTGACATGATCATGCTCGTCAAACGCCCTCAGCATTCCGCGCTTTTCTCCGCCCTTTCGCCTTTCATCGCATTCGGCCTGACGTTGATCGCCGGGGCAATTGTATTCGCGCTTTCTGGTCAAAATCCGCTAACCGCGCTCTACACCTACTTCGTCGAGCCGTTGAGCGAGGTCTGGTCTCTACATGAACTGGCGATCAAGGCTGCGCCTTTGATCCTGATCGCCGTTGGCCTTTCAGTCGCGTATCAATCCAACAACTGGAACATTGGCGCCGAAGGTCAATTTATCGCCGGTGCGCTGCTGGGATCTGTCCCACCAGTGATGTTTCCAGAATGGCAATCGGTGTTGACGCTGCCGGTTATGCTGATCCTTGGCCTGATCGGCGGGGCGCTTTTTGGTGCGATACCGGCGCTTCTGAAAGTGCGGTTCAACACCAATGAAATCCTGACCAGCCTGATGCTGGTCTATGCGATGCAATTGTTCCTTGACTGGATGGTTCGAGGGCCTTGGCGCAATCCGGAGGGTAATAATTTCCCCGAGACACGCCGCTTCAATCCGTCAGCCATTCTGCCAGAAATCATGCCGGCGTCTGGACGCGCCAATTGGGGCATCGTTTTTGCCATCATCGCCGCCGTGCTTGTCTGGTACATGATGAAGCGCACCAAGCGCGGGTTTGACATTCGCGTGCAGGGTGCTTCGCCGCGGGCAGCGCGGTTTGCTGGAATTGACGCGCCGAAAATGGTGTTCTTCGCTTTCATGTTCTCTGGAGCATTGGCTGGTCTTGCCGGGATCTCGGAAGTTTCAGGAGCCATCGGCCAACTCCGCCCGTCCATCTCGCCCGGATATGGCTTCACCGCAATCATCGTTGCGTTTTTGGGCCGCCTTAATCCACTTGGCATTGTAGCGGCCGGTCTTGTGTTGGCGTTGACCTATCTTGGCGGAGAGGCAGCGCAGATTTCACTTGGGCTTTCGGACAAGCTGGCGCGGGTGTTCCAAGGCATGCTGCTGTTTTTTGTGCTCGCTTGCGACACACTCATTCATTACCGCATCATGTTCAGTGCGCGACAAGCGAAGGGGAACTGAAATGGAAATTTTCCAGTCAATTCTTCTTACGATCGCAACTGCAGCGACACCGCTGTTGATTGCCGCTGTCGGTGAATTGGTGGTTGAGCGTTCCGGCGTGCTCAATCTTGGCGTTGAAGGGATGATGGTTATCGGCGCAGTCGTCGGGTTTGCTGTGTCGATGCAGACTGGCTCGCCTTGGCTCGGCGTTTTGGCAGCAATTATCGCCGGTGCTTTGTTTTCGCTGCCGTTCGCATTTCTGACCCTGACACTTGTTACCAATCAAGTGGCGACAGGTTTGGCTTTGACACTTGCCGGTCTTGGACTGTCCGGGCTCATTGGTGAATTGTTTGTCGGGCAGGCCGGTGTGCGACTTGCAAATATCCACATTCCATTTCTGACTGATCTGCCACTCGTCGGCCGGCTTGTGTTCGGGCAAGATCCGATTTTCTATATGTCGCTGATCCTCGTTGCTGCAGTATCGTGGTTCTTGTTCAAAACGCGGGCAGGGCTGACACTCCGCTCAGTTGGCGACAATCACACGTCTGCGCATGCGCTCGGCATTCCTGTCGTCAAAGTGCGGTATCTGGCGGTGATGTTTGGCGGAGCCTGCGCCGGTCTTGCAGGTGCGCATCTGTCGCTGGTCTATACGCCACAATGGGTTGAAAACATGACTGCCGGCCGCGGCTGGATCGCCTTGGCGCTGGTCGTGTTTGCATCTTGGCGGCCGTGGCGGGTTGTCGGTGGTGCATATCTGTTCGGCGCGGTCACCATTGGCCAATTGCATGCACAAGCTCTCGGCCTTGGCATTCCATCGCAGCTTTTATCTTCTCTTCCCTATCTGGCAACCATCGTCGTTTTGGTCTTAATATCCGGCAATCGCCGCATGACGATGATGAACACACCGGCCTCTTTGGGGCGGCCGTTTGTGGCTGACCGGTAGGAATTCAAGACGGGAATGCCCCTCGATTTGTTAACTGGAAAGGTTCGACCAATGAAGAAAATTCTCACCGGGCTGGCAGCAGCCACATTCCTCGCCTCCATGGCGGCACCGGCGTTGTCTGCCGACAAGATCAAGGCTTGTTTCCTCTATGTCGGCTCCAAGACCGATGGTGGCTGGACACAGGCACACGAAGCCGGCCGTCTGATGGTCGACAAGGAGCTTGGCGACAAGGTTGAAACCGTTGTCGCGGAAAACGTACCGGAAGGCCCGGATGCCGAGCGCGCCATTGAGCGTTTCGCCCGTTCCGGCTGCGCCATCGTGTTCACGACTTCATTCGGCTTCATGGACCAGACGCTTGCCGTCGCCGCCAAGTTCCCGGACGTGAAGTTCGAACATGCTACGGGCTATAAAACAGCGCCTAACGTGACGACCTACAATTCGCGCTTCTATGAAGGCCGCTATATCATCGGCCAGATTGCCGCGAAAATGTCGAAGACCGGCACTGCCGGCTACATCGCTTCGTTCCCGATCCCGGAAGTGGTGCAGGGTATCAACTCGTTCATCCTGGGCGCACAGTCGATCAACCCGGACTTCAAGCTGAAGGTCGTTTGGGTCAACTCATGGTTTGATGCGGGCAAGGAAGCAGATGCTGCCAAGGCGCTGATCGATCAGGGTGTCGACATCATCACCCAGCATACAGACTCAACCGGTCCAATGCAGGTCGCGGAAGAGCGCAAGATCCATGCTTTTGGCCAGGCTTTCGACCAGATCGCCGCTGGTCCGACCGCACAGCTTTCCGCCATCACCGATACTTGGGGCCCTTACTATGTCAAGCGCATCAAGATGGTGCTTGATGGATCCTGGAAGGGCGGCGATTCCTCATGGGACGGCCTAAAGGACGGCATCCTCACCATGGCTCCCTACACAAACATGCCAGATGATGTGAAGGCGATGGCGATGGACACCGAAGCCAAGATCAAATCGGGAGAGCTGGTCCCATTCCATGGCCCGATCACCAAGCAGGACGGCACAGTCTGGCTGAAGGACGGCGAAAAGGCCGACGACGGCACGCTGCTCGGACTGAACTTCTACGTTAAAGGCGTGGACGACAAGCTGCCGCAGTAAGCGTATTGCATCAGAATTGAAAAAAGGGCGGTCCAAGTGGCCGCCCTTTCTATTTGATATGCAGCGCGTTCGACCAACGTAATCCGATTTGCACACGATTTATGAAACCAAGCAGTTTTTGGATGATCAATGGTCGCAACGGTTTTTCTATGAGCAATGCAGTCGAAACGGCAATGCAGAAAACAGCGATCAGTGCCACTGCAAATGCAATTCCAGCGCCGAACAAAGGTGCAAAACGGTCGATGAGCATATACCCGGCATGCTGGTGAAACAGGTAAAGCGGATAGCTGACGGTTCCTGCATACATTGACCAACGCGCGAGGCCAGCATGTACGCTTTGAATATTGATAGCCGCAGCGATCAGAAGAAGTCCGAGCAAGTTGAGACTGAACAACAAAAGCATGTCGGGTGCCACACCGACCTCACGCGCTAATGTCGGGACCTGAAAGGCAAGAGTGAGACAGGACGCAAGAAACGCCGTAACAAGAATTACCAGGACTTCAAGCCGGACGCCGCGTTTCCAAATGTCATGCATCATCATTCCGATAATGAACCATGGCGCAAAATCAGTGATAAACAGGAAGCGGACAACGTCGGATTTCAGCCACGTCATATTGGCTACTGAAAGCGCGAGCCATAAAAACGCGATCGTCACACGATGTACCCAAAGGCCGGTGGCAAGGCCTAGAAATACCCAACCATAAAAAACCAATTCGACCACAATGGACCAATAGGCCCCATCCATGAACGGGCGACCAAAGAGCGGAGCAACCATTGAAGTGTTGGCAAGCCAGTCCTTCCAATCCGGTGACTGCAACGGCCAATCATAAGATAAGGTCATCAGAAATGTGATGGTCATGATGGCCAAAAATCCAGGGTAAAGCCGGGCGAAACGCATGATTGCAAACGCACTTGCGCTACGGCCCTGCGCTGTCCAAGCGATGACAAACCCTGAAATCATGAAAAACCAGTCGACGCCAATATATCCGTAAGCGGCAATCCAGGCGACGTTTGGATAATCGGTGATTTGCATACCGATGGCATGGCCACGGAACAACCAGTGGAAACCTAGAACCATCAGCGCCGCAAAAAGGCGCAACAGATCAAGCAAGACAAAACGCGGGTTGTCTATCTTTCGCTGGTCTCCAACCATTGCATGCGCCCTCCGGCATTGCGGAAGGGGGAGCTTAGTGCAAGTCAGATGGCCGATGTGAAAAATTGCAAAGCGTCGTTAAACACTTTGGTTACCATGTTTTTGTCAAACGACCGAACCGTGCAGGTCGTATGGATCCGACGCTTCAATCTTGACTGTCACGATGTCCCCAACCCGTACCGGGCGGCGCGATGTCACGTGCACATTGCCGTCGATCTCCGGCGCGTCGTATTTGGTTCGGCCCTTGGCGGTCAGCCCATTTGACTGGTCAATGATCACCGGAAGGCGCTTGCCAACCTTACGCTTAAGGATATCAGCCGATATTTTCTGCTGACGTTCCATGAAGCGTTTGAACCTTGCCTCTTTGACATCTTCAGGCACGAACGGCAGGCCAAGATCATTGGATTTTGCGCCCTTGACCGGCTCATATTTGAAACAACCCGCACGCTCGATCTTCGCTTCATCAAGGAAATCGAGCAACATCTCGAAATCTTCCTCTGTCTCGCCGGGGAAACCGGCGATGAAAGTTGAGCGCAACGCGAGATCCGGGCAAACTTCACGCCAGCGTTTGATTCGTTCGACCACTTTGTCGGCGTGGGCCGGTCGTTTCATTGCCTTAAGCACATTCGGGCTGGCATGCTGGAACGGGATATCGAGATAGGGAAGGATTTTCCCGTCAGCCATCAACGGAATGACGTCATCAACATGCGGGTAGGGGTAAACATAATGCATCCGGACCCAGACGCCGAGCGAGCCCAATTCTCGCGCCAGATCCACGAACTTGGCGCGCACAGTCTTGTCGCCCCATTGGCTTTCGGCGTAGCGGATGTCTTGGCCATAGGCAGAGGTATCCTGCGAGATCACAAGAATTTCTTTCACGCCTGCGGCGACAAGCTTCTCAGCTTCTTTCAATACATCGGATGCTGAGCGCGAAACCAAATCGCCGCGCAGGGCCGGGATGATGCAGAACGTGCACCGATTTGAACAGCCTTCGGATATTTTCAAATAAGCGTAGTGGCGCGGCGTCAACTTGATACCCTGTGCCGGAACCAGATCCATGTACGGATCATGTGCTGGCGGAGCCGCTTCGTGCACGGCATTCATGACGCTTTCGTAAGCTTGCGGACCGGTGATCGCCAAAACATTTGGATGGCGCTGCCTGATCACATCCGGCTCCGCGCCAAGACAGCCGGTGACAATCACCTTGCCATTTTCGTTCAATGCCGCGCCGATTGCCGAAAGTGATTCATCGCGTGCGGAATCAAGAAATCCGCAGGTGTTTACGATCACCATGTCTGCGCCGTCATGCTTGCGGGTGATTTCATAGCCTTCTGCACGCAGGCGGGTGATGATCCGCTCGGAATCAACGAGTGCTTTGGGGCAACCAAGGCTGACAAATGAAATGCGTGGCGCGGTCATGAATAGTCCTTCAGAAAATCGAACGGCCCGATAGCATGGAATGGCAATCGGTGTAAGCTTGTTCTGCAACAGTCAATATGTACAACTTTTGTCTGCGCGCAAAATTCGCAACGTCGCGACAGGTTGGCTGGAGGGACAACAAGGATATGTTGGAAACGGTTTGGCGTTTCGCCTGGATTACGGGATTGGTCGGCTTCGTTGGTGGGTTTGCCGGCCCCATGATCTTCACACCAGAGGCCAATCAAGGCCCGATGCTGGGTATTTTCATCACCGGACCCGGAGGACTGTTGCTGGGGGCGGTTGCCGGGTTAATTTGGTCGTTTTGGAGCAGGCGGCCGTGAGCTTAAAAGGCGAGGATCTGACAACTGCTGCCGTGACCAAGGTTGGCTCTTCCCAGATGAAAACAATCACAGAATTTCCGCGCAAAGTCTTCGAGCAGGCTGATGTCGGCATTATCATGGGAGATGGCGTTCGCCTCTCAGCACGTATCTGGATGCCGGAAGATGCGGTGTCCAGCCCCGTGCCGGCAATCGTTGAACATCTGCCATATCGAAAGCGAGACGGAACGATTGCGCGAGACAGCCTCACGCATCCATATTTTGCCGGACATGGCTATGCGTGCATTCGCGTCGACATGCGCGGCAATGGCAGTTCTGAAGGTTTGATGGACGATGAATATACGCAACAGGAGCTTGATGATGCTTGCGCGGTTCATGCATGGGCAGCGTCGCAAGATTGGTGCAATGGCAAAACGGGGATGATGGGCATATCGTGGGGTGGGTTTAATGCGCTGCAAGTTGCCGCGATAAACCCGCAATCACTGAAGGCCATTATCACACTTTGCTCGACTGTTGACCGATACGCCGACGATATTCACTACAAGGGCGGTTGCCTTCTCAATGAGAATTTTGGCTGGTCTGCCAATATGTTATCCTACTCATCGCGCCCGCCCGACCCGGCTCTGGTTGGCGAGAAGTGGCGGCAAATGTGGCTTGACCGGCTGGAATCCATGCCCATGCTGCTTAGCACATGGCTTCGCCATCCGAACCGTGATGCCTACTGGAAGCACGGCTCGATCTGCGAAGACTATAATGCCATCAAGGCAGCGGTTCTCTCTATAGGCGGCTGGCATGACGGGTATCGAAACACGGTCTCGCATCTGGTGGAAAATCTTGCGGCCCCGGTGAAAGGCATTGTCGGGCCCTGGATTCACAAATACCCACATTTTGCAGCGCCGGAACCGCGCATTGGATTTCTACAGGAAGCACTGCGCTGGTGGGACAAGTGGCTGAAAAATATTGATACCGGCGTTGAAAATGACCCGGCCTATCGTGTCTGGCTGATGGACAGTGTCGAGCCGGAGCCATGGCTACCATCGAGGCCCGGACGTTGGATTGCAGAGACCAATTGGCCCTCAGCCTTAATTGCGCGGGAAATCCATAATCTGACCGATGGTGGTCTTTCCAGCTTGCCTGGCTCTTTAGATAAATCTGTCTCATCGCCTCAGGATTGCGGCTTGGCGGCAGGTGAATATTTCCCGTTCACTTACGGGCCGGAACTGCCAGATGAGCAAAGTCCGGATGATTTACGATCACTCGTATTCGATAGCCAAATACTGGAATTTTCCAAAGATATTGTTGGCGCACCGGATTTCATGTTTGCGTTCTCGTCAGACCAACCGAGCGCGCTGGTTTCCGTACGACTGTGCGATGTGTTTCCAGATGGCCGTTCGGCTTTGATAACATACGGTTTTCTGAACCTTACGCATCACGCGTCGCATGAATACCCGGAAGCCTTGCTTCCCGGCAAAATTTACAAGGCATCATTTACACTTGACCAGATCGCTTATCGTATTCCAGCAGGCCATCGACTGCGGGTGGCTGTCTCGACATCAAGCTGGCCTTCCATCTGGCCTTCGCCTCATCAGGCAACCGTTACACTGAGCGGGGCTTCCCTGACACTACCTGTCAGGCCCAAAGCACAGCACGATGAGTGGCGCTTTGAAACGCCTGAAGCGGCATCGCCGTGGCAAGTCGAAAATATACGGAAAGCAAATTCTAGTCGAACAACTAAAAGGCTCGCGGACGGGACAGTGACGACGACCATTTTCAATGATTTTGGTTGTGACCGTGATCTTGAACACGGGTTGGAGTCCGGGTCGCTGACCGAGGAAATCTGGTCCATTCACCCCAATGACCCTCTTTCGGCGCGGGCGAATATCCGCTGGGAGCAAACGTTGAAGCGCGGAGATTGGTCAATCCGTACAGAGACGAGTTCCGCCATGTGGTCGGACGAAACACATTTTCATCTGACCGGCAAAGTTACTGCCTTTGAGGGGAATTCAATCCTGTTCGAGCGTGAGTATGTCGACACAATCGAGCGACTATTGCTCTAAACTTAACGGAACGCTCCCGGAAAATTTTTGCGGGCAAGCGGCACGTTGATTTTCAGAAGCGTGTCATAATCAGTCGGGCTGAAATTATCGTCTGCTGCCACGATCTCACGGCCAAGAAGCCAATTTATCCGCCCGGCATCAATGTTGCCGCGCACGAATGGCTCCTCGCCGTAAAGCTTGTAGAGCGAGCCAATCGTGAATTCATCGGCTTGCGACTGTTCAGCCGGGCGTAAATAGTCCCGCTCACGACGGCGCAGCGGCGTCACATCCTTCTGGTCGCGTCGAATTGCGATGCGGATGTTGGAACCGTACATGAATTCTGGAAGTCCACGATGTTTGTCCATGGCTGCTTTTAAACCTGAACAGGCGGAGATTTCAATTGCCGCAATGGGGCCTAACTGAAGACGTTCAGCCTGACATTAATGGGATCACCGGTGCTCATTTTACACGTTCGTCGTATTTCAGCCTTAGCGGGAAGAAAATAGCATCCCGACTTTGCGTCCGCAAACAGCGAAGTCTTCCATTCGTGGCCGCCGATTGATGCCGAGACATGAACCGAACCAAACCCATTCTTTTTGGCGGCACACATGCGTATAATGCCGGAGATTTCCTCTGGCACGGTGGCAGAATACCAACCGCCCTTGCCGCCCCATTTCCAAAGCATGCTTTCAAACAGTAATTCGGACATCAGCCGCATAGATTTTTATCCGGTAAATCTATTTGGATTTCCCGGAACTTTTTAAAATCTGCGCGAGGAGTTTCATTTGCTCTTCCTGCTGCTTCATGAGCAACACCAACTTTTCCTGTCGCACATCATCGAGTTTTTCATGCAGTGCTAAAATTTCCAGCTCCGCCTTCAAATTGATTTCATAATCATGTCCCGCAACCAGCCGGTCTTTTTCGGCCTGCCGGTTTTGCGACATAAGAATGATCGGCGCCTGAACTGCAGCTATCATTGATAAGACCAGGTTCAGGAATATGAACGGATAGGGATCAAACGCTTTGGCGCTGCCGAGCAAAACCGTATTTGAAGTTATCCATGCAAACAGCACCATAAAAAACAGAATTATGAATGTCCAAGAACCGCCGAAGGCCGCGACGCTGTCAGCCAAGCGATCGCCAAAACTCATTTGACCGGAATAGACAGTGTTTACGTCTACGCTGATGCGTTCGCGCGATGCGAGTTTATCCAGCACCTTGCGTTCGCGCGCCGTCAAGCCTTCAGGATGCACCTTCAAAAGCCGCTCTGCCAGGTCCAACATCTTGTCGCTCATTGTGATCTCCCTTGGAGGTGTTCAGTCCCGGCGATTGCGCCCGAATGTCTCGCCGGTTTCCAGCGCGTTGTTGCCGAATTTGTCACGTAGCACATCCATCGCGCTTTCTGCCTTTGCACGTTTGGCCGACTGTGGGTCCACAAGGTCTATCGGGTCCGCCTGATCAGGTTCGCACAATTCGGAGACGCCGATGCCAATCAGCCGGAACTTTGTCCCGTCGATCTCCCGTTCAAGCAGCGCGAGACCCGTGCGGAAAATCCGGTCAGCCAGTTGTGTCGGGTCGCTCAATGTCTTGTTTCGGGTTCGAGATTTAAAGTCGCTTGTCTTAAGCTTGAGCGCGACTGTCATGCCCGCCACGCTGTAGCGCTTCATTCTCCGGGCAACTTTTTCCGATAGATTACGCAAGATCGGGCGCAAATCCTCAAGCGATGATAAATCGACATTGAACGTGGTTTCAGCCGAAACGCTCTTCATCTCCGACGTCGGATCAACTTTGCGCGTGTCAACGCCGCGCGACAAACGTGCAAGGCGTTGTCCCATCACGCCGTAGCGGCGCATCAGGTTCGCCTCATCCATCGTCTGAAGCTGACCGATCATCGTGATGCCATCCCTGGAGAGCGTTTCTTCAAATGCCTTGCCGACGCCCCAGATTTTTGAGACGGGCAGGGCGGCCAGATAGCGAACCGCCTCACCTTGCCCAATTACAGAAAATCCGCGCGGCTTTTCCATGTCGGAGGCGATCTTGGCAAGAAACTTGCAATAAGAAAGGCCCACAGAAACCGAAATGCCGATCTCGTTTTCGACCCGTTTGGCAAACCGCGCCAAGGTAAAAGCCGGCGTGGACCGGTGCAATTTTTCGGTTCCAGAGAGATCGAGGAACGCCTCGTCAATCGAGATTGGCTCGACAAGCGGCGTGATGTCGAACATCAGTTTTCGGATATCCTTGCCGACTTTCACATATTTTTCCATGTCCGGTTTGACAACGATTGCGTGCGGGCAGGCTTCCAGCGCCTTGAACATGGGCATTGCAGAGCGCACACCATGCACCCGTGCAATGTAGCAAGCCGTGGACACAACTCCGCGCTTGCCGCCGCCAATGATCACCGGCTTGTCGCGCAGTTCAGGATTGTCGCGTTTCTCGACCGAGGCATAAAATGCGTCACAGTCGATGTGGGCGATGGAAAGCGATGCCAATTCCACGTGGCGCAACAGACGCGGCGTGCCGCAAGCCAAACAACGCCGTTCGTCGCCAGCGACCATTTTCAGGCAATCGCGGCAGAATCCCAATCCATTTGATCCAAGGATTTCACCCATGTTGACATCCAATGCAATTGCCGGAACAATACAAGAACATATGATTATCTCAAACCGGAATCGGACATTATGTCTGACATTGACCGCACAGCTATAGACCAGATCACTGTGGTGCCTCTGACGCCAGAAAGAATCGGTGACTTTGACATTTTGTTCGGCCCGACAGGTGCGTGTTATGGCTGTTGGTGCACAGCTTTCCGCATGAAACCAAAGGTCCGGCAGTCCATGTCAGCGCGAGAGAAACATGATTTCATGATCGAACGCGTCCAAAGAGGTCCACCACCCGGGCTTCTCGCCTATAGAAATGGTCACCCTATCGGCTGGATGCAGGTTGGTCCGCGAGCGGATATTCCAGAGTGGAACAATGCGAATCGCGTGACAACACCTTTGGAAGATGCACCCGCCAGCGATCCATCGGTTTGGGCAATTTCCTGCTTCTTCTTCAAATCAAAGGAGCGAGGCAAAGGGCTGTCGCACCGGATGGTTGGCGAGGGTGTCCTTTTCGCCAAGGCCAGTGGCGCAGGTTTGATTGAAGCCAGTCCAATGAACAGCGCCAAACAATCCAGATCTATTGGCCTCTTTGTGGGCGCAACTTCCGTGTTTAAAAAGGCCGGCTTTGTTGAAGTTGCCTGTCGAAAGGAGGGCAGGCCCTTGATGCGACTGGTTTTTTAAGTGACTCAGAGGGAGCCCTGATCATATGCGCGGTCGCCACCCGGCAGGGATCTCAATGCTTTGCCGACAACGGACGGATGCAGATTTTCGGCTTCGGCGAATTCGTTGAGCGTTGGTTCGTGAGCCAATATAAATGTCAAAACGCCGGCAA
Organism: Phyllobacteriaceae bacterium; assembly: GCA_031377485.1. Classification (GTDB taxonomy): domain Bacteria; phylum Pseudomonadota; class Alphaproteobacteria; order Rhizobiales; family Rhizobiaceae; genus JANMEX01. The sequence continues at coordinate 536 of JANMEX010000205.1, read as the reverse complement.
GAAACGCTGGTTCCTGGGCCGCTTGGCGAATTTGGCTGGCGTCAATTCCCGACAGGTCGAGGAACCTGTGCAACATTGGCTCATTTCCTGCGATCCAACCGAGCGCACGAATGGCAATGTCTTCGCCGTTGATCGAGTTTTGATCCTGTTTCAACATTCGTCCACTCTTCTGTTTCTCAATGCACTCAATTCACTCGATTGCCTGTTCTTTGCGTTTCGTCAATCAAATCACGTTATGCAGGTGTCAAGTCAGCGTGTTGCCAAGATAACTGACAGCCTGCCGGAAAGGATGACATGCCAAAGCGCGTCATGATCGTTGAAGACAATGAGCTGAATATGAAGCTCTTCAAAGACCTGATTGAAGCCTCAGGCTACGAGACGATTCGCACCCGAAACGGGCTCGAGGCACTTGAACTTGCGCGGCTACACAAGCCGGATCTGATCCTTATGGATATTCAACTGCCGGAAGTTTCAGGACTTGAAGTAACGAAATGGCTGAAGGAAGACGATAAGCTGCACCGGATACCGGTCATTGC
>JANMEX010000161.1:0-9025 GCA_031377485.1 Phyllobacteriaceae bacterium | reverse complement strand
GCAACAGCGCCGCGATGTCCTTCTTCAGCGCAAGGATCAATTCCGCCCCATCCGCATCTCGCCATTCCGCCCCGGACCGCCACCGGGCTATCGCAAACGGACGCTTCACGCCGTCGATGACATTCTGCGCGATTGCCATTATTTCGCCCGCGAGGCGATGAACGCACCAAATACGTCCTGAAAACACCGACCCATGTGGGCGCGGAACCGGAAAGCAACGCTTTTCCGGGCGTTTGCTTGAACACATCCATTCATCGTTCAATAATACAAGACAATCTGTCTGAATTGTTCGGCTTTTATCTCAATTAAATATTTGTTATGCATGTATTCTGACACAACAGAGGGTTTCTCATGTCGAACAACAATGCAGTCATTCTGATCGCGCGCATTCTTCTTTCTATCATTTTCATTCTTGCCGGCCTACAGAAATTTGGCAACATCGCTGGCACTGCTGGCTATATCGCTTCTGCAGGCGTTCCGGCGTCCGGCCTGTTGGCTTGGGTATCGGCAGCGTTTGAAACGTTCGTCGGCATCGCAATCCTTGTCGGTTTTCAGACCAAAATTGCATCGTGGCTTATGGCCGCATTTTGTATCTTTACCGGCCTCGTGTTCCATTATGCTGCGTCTGCTGGGGATCCGAGCGGAATGCAGATGATCATGTTCATGAAGAACCTCGCGATGGCAGGTGGCTTCCTGTTGCTCGGCGTCACCGGCGCAGGCGCCTTTTCGGTGGATGCCAAGCGCGGCTGATTTATCAAATCATTAACCAAATCAAGAAAGCCCGCAGCATGTTTGCGGGCTTTATTTTTGTTTTAACTGCGTCCGGCTATGTTTGAAAAAAAATAACAGGCCAATCATGTCCGAAAATGTGACGGTAAAATATGGTGAACGGTTCTGGCGAAGTTTTCGCCTGGATGTGCCGTGGCATCGGGTCCGTGTGGATACGCCATTGCTTGATGGTCAGGCTGCCTTTGTTTTGCTGTCTCTGTTGTTCATCTCATTCGGTGCGGCATTTCTGCCAAACCCGAATTTGATCACCGCAACCACAGTCGTTCAGCTGTTGATGTTCAGTGGCCTGTCTCTGTTTTTCGCGCTGGTTGTGCATACAATCACGAAACTTGCCGAAACACGGTCGATCGACAAAACGGTCGATTATACATTCCAAGTTTTGTTGGCGCGTCAAAACCTTGGCCGCGCACTGCCGACTGTCGTTCTTGTCGGTGTGTTCATGTTCACCTTCCCAAGTTTCAAATCGCACATCCCCATGCTGAATCCGTTCAGCTGGGATCCCGCACTTGCGTGGTTTGACCGGATCATACACTTTGGTCACGCACCCTGGGAGCTCATAGCGGCTGTTACGGGTTATGGTTCATTCACCGTCGAGATCGACCAGTTTTACTACCTCTGGTTCCCGGTAATCTTCACCTCTACCGCCGCGGTGGTCCTTATACCCGGCCGCAATGCCTTGCGGCACCGCTACCTTCTCTCCTTTGTTCTTGCATGGATTGTCATCGGCTGTTTGATGGCTTTGGCATACTCATCAGCCGGACCAATCTATTTCGATCGCCTCCACGGCGGCACATCAGAATATACCGCGCTGATCGCGCAGCTTGAAGCGGTGAACGCAAAGAATGCGTTACGAACCCTGATGATCCGCGACCAGCTTTGGGATGCATACCGGTATCCATCTGATCAAGTAATCTCCGGCATCTCCGCTATGCCCTCAATGCACAATGCAATTGCCGTGTTGATGTTTCTTGCGGCCCGGCACGCAAATGCGGTGCTGGCTTGGCTGGCAGGGGCGTTTGCGTTGACGATTTTTGTAGGATCTATCCATCTTGGCTGGCACTATGCCTCGGATGGTTATGTTGCTGCACTGATTGTGCTTGGCATCTGGAAGTTTACCGGGTGGCATACCAAGCGCGTGGTGCATCCACACTAGATCGAGGCGTTTATCGCCTCGATCACGGAAGCCACAGACGTTTCATCTTTCCCACTGCGGATTTTGCGCGACAAGACCAGACAGGCTTGTGATTTCAAGATTACACCATCGGTCAGGATTTTCAGGTTGTTGGCAGTCAGCGTCGATCCTGTCGATGTGATGTCGACAATGAGATCGGCCAATCCTGCCGCAGGCGCGCCTTCGGTGGCACCTAAGCTTTCAACGATCTGATAAACCTGAATGCCATGTTTCTGGCTGAAGAACCCTTGTGTCAGCCGCCAGTACTTGGTGGCAATACGCAGGCGGCGACCGTGGCGATGGCGAAAATCAGCTGCAACATCGTCAAGATCCGCCATTGTCTCGACGTCATGCCAATAGTCAGGCACGGCAACCACAACATCGGCACGGCCAATGCCGAGGCGCGCGGATATCTGCATCGCACTGGCCCAATCCACTGTCGCCTCTCGCACCAGATCTTCACCTGTCACGCCAAAGTCGATCGAGCCTGCCACCAATTCGCGGGCAATTTCAGAGGCCGAAAGCAACGCGATTTCAATGTCATCTCTGCCCTTGACCTTGGTGCGGTATGAGCGTCCGTCCTTCTGCGGTAAAACCTCCAGCCCTGCCTTGGCAAAGGCGGCGAGCGTGTCGTCTTTCATCCTCCCCTTCGACGGTACAGCGATTGTGATCGTCATGTCAGCGCCTCCAGCCGGTCCAGCCATAGCGAGAAGCCGACGCCGGGAATAGACTTTTGCGCGCCAAGCAATGTCAAAAGCCGATCATAACGCCCGCCGCCCGCCAGCGGGTTCGTCGTGCTTTGTGCTGAGCGAATTTCAAACACGAGGCCAGTATAATAATCGAGCGGGCGGCCAAATGCGGCGTCATAGATGACTTCGCCGCTATCCACACCAAGCCTGTCAATTTCCTGCGCCCGCGTCGTGAATGCCCCAAGTGCCGTGTCGAGCGCGACATCGGCCTTTGCTGCAAATTTGGCGAGGTGATCCGATGCTGTCGCGAGCGGTTCGCGGATGCCCAAAAATTCTGTCAGTGCCGCAAACTGGCGTTTGGACAGTTTCACCGAAGCCAGTTCCGTCTTTTCGATCAGGCGCGCCGCAACATCTTGTGCCGAACGTCCCGCATGGGCCGGAAAGCCAATGGACTGCATTTGCGCGGCAATCAAAGCCGCGAGCTTGTCCTGTTCGCCTTTGGCGGCAAGCTTTGCCAACGCTGGTTCAAGGTCCGGCAACGGCCGTTCGCCAGACAGCGCGTTCAGCGTTTCCTTCAAAAGCGCCGCATTACCGAATGTACGGGCGAGCCGCATACGCCAGCCGCGCGGCAAACCGAGCGCCTTCAGCACCGCTTCAAAAACAGTCTGGTCGCCGAGCAGGATTTCAATCTCCGCATTCGGGGCAGCGAGGCGCACCATCTCGACCGCTTCCACCAGCGAGCGTGCATCGGTCGTAGCGACGTCCGGATCGCCCAGATCTTCAATTCCCGCCTGAAAAAATTCCGATCCGCCAACACGGCGCTGGCGAAAAACTTCGCCGAGATAGGCATAGCGCGCCGGCGTATCTGCGCCGTCTGAAATGTGGTTGAGGCATACAGGAATGGTGAATTCCGGCCGCAAACACAGCGTCTCGCCGGTCTCGGATTCGGTCAGGAATATCCGGCGGCGAAGGTCCTCGCCTGCCATGTCGAGGAAAGGAGCTGCGGGTTGGATAACGGGGATCGTCACCGCCGCAGTGTTGCGGGCGGCCATGTAGGCTTGGAGTGTTGCGGCGAAGGACGGAGCGCGGGTCATGAATGCAACTGCCCTTTTTCCTCTCCCTTATCGAAGATGGGGGAGAGGTGGCGCGGCGAAGCCGTGACGGTGAGGGGGCGGCGCGGCAAACCGGAAACGCTTGTGTTCAGCGACACTACCGCTGCCATTCTGCCAGTGCTGCGGCGCCCCACCGCCCCCTCACCGCCACGCTGCGCGTGCCACCTCTCCCCCGCCTTTGGCAGGGGCGAGGAAGAGAGCTTCCGCAGCGATGCCCGCATCTCATTCATGCCTTGGCCTTCTGCGCCGCCAGAAGCTTTGTTACTTCGGCCAGCAAATCATTCTCATCGACCAAATGTTCGCCCGCCTTCGCCTGTTTCCATTCGGCATTGTCCGTAATGGTCGCGGCGATGCGTTTGCCTTCGATCAGATCCTTGATGATCAGCTTGCCCTCGGCCTTTTCGTTGCCGCCCTGGATGATGGCGATTGGGCAATTGCGGCGGTCGGCGTAGCGGAGCTGCTTGGGGAAATCCTTCGGATTGCCCTGATACATCTCGGCACGGATACCTGCGTTGCGCAGGGTCTGCGTAAACTGCTGATAACGCCCGAGGCTTTCCGTTTCGCGGTCCATGACTGTGACAAGCACCGGGGCAATCACGTCGGAGACATCGAGCTTCCCGAGGTTCTTCAGCGCCGTCATCAGGCGAGAGACGCCGATGGAAAAGCCGGTGGCCGGAACGTCCTGACCGGTGAAACGCTTGACCAACCCGTCATACCGCCCGCCGCCGCCGACCGAGCCGAACTGGACTTTTTCGCCCTTTTCATTGGTGACGTCGAATAGGAGCTCGGCCTCGTAGACTGGGCCGGTGTAGTATTCGAGGCCTCGGACAATGGAAGGGTCGATCTTGATGCGATCATTATTATAGCCCGAGCGTTGGGCCATCGACCAGATTACCTCTAGTTCTTCACAACCCTCCAACACTTTGGGAACATCCGCAAATCCTCTGCGAAGATTATCTATCGTTATGCCGCCCCCTGCACCAAGCGAATTGACAAGATTCAAGATCTTGGCAGTTTGCTGACCGCTTAAGAGAGAGCCTTTTGTGAAGTCTCCGCTCTCGTCCTTCCGGCCGCTTCCGAGCAGTTGGATGACACCGTCTTCACCAAACTTGTCCAGCTTATCAATCGCCCGCAGTACTGTCAGCTTCTGGCCCGCATCAGTGACGCCAATCGCCTCCATCACGCCGTCGAGCACCTTGCGGTTGTTCACGCGGATCACATAGTCGCCGCGCGCAATGCCCAGCGCTTCCATCGTGTCGGCCATCATCATGCACATTTCGGCGTCGGCCTGGACGCCCGGCGCGCCGACCGTGTCGGCATCGAACTGCATGAACTGGCGGAAGCGGCCGGGGCCGGGCTTTTCGTTGCGGAACACCCAGCCTTGGCGATAGGTGCGGTAAGGCAGCTGGATTTCGTTGATGTTTTCGGCGACATGGCGGGCGAGCGGCGCGGTCAGATCGTAGCGCAGGCTCATCCATTGCTCGTCATCATCCTGAACCGAAAACACCCCCTCGTTCGGGCGGTCTGTATCGGGCAGGAATTTGCCGAGGCAGTCGGTGTATTCAAACATCGGCGTTTCGACCGGATCAAAGCCGTAGCGCTCATAGACTTCGCGGATTTTTGCCACCATCTTGTCGGTGGCGCGGATGTCGTCCGGCGAGCGGTCAACAAAGCCGCGCGGCTGGCGGGCGCGGAGTTTTTGGGGCTTTTTCGGCTTTTCGGACATGGGAATGCGGCTCTCTCAAAGGTGCCGCTTCCTAGCGGATGGGGCGAAAAGGGGCAAGGGCGCGGCATTGATGATGTTGTTCAAACAGAAGACGTATCACTTATTTGGCAATTTCATTTTTGATCCCCAACGCAATCAAAAATAGCATGACCTGCGCCAGCGTGGACAAGAGGTGCGTTTATTTCTACGCAGCCATGAATTTCAAAGCTTCATTGACCGAAAATGCACCGCCATGGGGCGCGCCAACGCAAGCCGAAGACCATCGGAATGAACGTTCGAACCCATTCGAATTTGGCCTATTTTCAAAGTTGGGCCTTTCATCCTTGTTCTGCCACTTTCAAAGGATTACCTGTCGTCCATGAAAATTGCCCGCGCAATCCTTCCCCTCCTGATGCTCGTCGCCCTGATAGGCGCGCCTTTTGGCATGGGGCGGATGATGGACGGACAGGCCAACCATTCGGCGATTCATCAGATGGCTGGCATGGCGCATGGCATGGACCAAGGGTCGACGCCTGCGCATGAGCCTTCCGCACCGCATTATATGGTTTGCTCTGCCTGCGTTGCCGGGCCGGTTCTCAACATCGTTCCGGTTCGAATTGCGCTGGAAGATGAGGCACCTCGGTTGCCACATTCCAAAACATTGAACGGCACGCGCTACCTTCCGCCGGTTCCCCCTCCCCGCGCCTGATCTTTTGAAAATGATGAAATAGGCGCAGGGCGCATGAGCGATCTGCGAATAGTATCGATTCAAAAGGATCAAACAGATGAATTCCAAAACACTTCTCACAGCGCTGATCGCGCTTGTTATCGGACTTGCGCTCGGCGTGATCGCTGCTCCCCGCTTTGGCAATGGCATGATGGACCATGACATGATGGGCCAGATGCAAGGGCAAATGGGCGATCAGATGCAGGGCCATGACATGATGAACATGGGCACGCCAAAGGGCGACCAAGGCGAGGCTTCCAAAGCATTCGCCAAAGCCAACGCCGCAATGCACACTGGCATGGATATTGAGTTCTCCGGCAACCCGGATGTAGATTTTGCCAAGGGTATGATGCCCCATCATCAGGGCGCCATCGACATGGCCAAGATCGAACTTCAATACGGCAAGGATGCAGAATTGCGCAAGCTGGCCGAGGGCGTCATTGCCGCCCAGGAAAGTGAAATTGCCTTCATGAAAGACTGGCTCGCCAAGAACGCAAAATAGTATTGAAGGCTCAATAGCAGTGAGGCGCGGGGAACAAAGATCCCGCGCCTTACATTCTGTTTGTGCTACTTTGCATTTCCGGCGGGGTGGCGGTGATGCACATCTTCTTTTTGACGGCGCTTACAATGGCTGCCGTTACTGCCAAATCGATTCTTGGCTGGCACATTACAGGCTCACACTATTTGGGACGTTAAGAGAGTTTATCACTGTCGTGATTTTGCTGCTGAAAACAATTTGGCCCCGCTGGAAAACCAGCGAGGCCATTTGGATGTTCATGCGCGGATGCGCTCAATAGAAAGGCGACACACAGACGCGGCGTTGACCATAGTTGGGCTGCCAGGAATTGTCGCTGACGCGGTAAGACCGGTAGTGGTTCAAGCACCACTGAATGTGGCGGTTGCCGCCGTAGCTGCGAACAGCGCGATTTTGCATTTGTGGTGCAATGATAATGCCGAGGCCGAAGGCTGCTCCGGGGAACCAATAGCCATTGTGACGGCGGTAACCTTCGCGGTAAGTGCGATAGCCGCGTTGGCCGTTGTAATAACGCTGGCCATTGTAGAGATAAATGCGGTTGTCCTTGCGCATATGATCGCGAACCAGCAGCGGTGCTGATTCCGTTACCAGCGGCGCGGTCTGCTTTGGTGTCGGCATCAATGCACTGGCCGGTGTGATTGCGGTCAAGGCGATGGCGCCTGCCGCGAGCAATGACAAAATTCTAATCTTCATGGTCAGACTCCTTATGATGTCCCTCGAGATCAGAACGCGTCTGCTTCACATAGGTTCCGCCGACAATCCGCGATGCTTTCAATTAGCAGGGTAAGCCAAGGTCAGTGTTTGTTCAGATGATAAGTCAGCGCCATGCCGAAACAGTGGCGCAACTCGTGCTCAGGCAGTGGCTTTGCCGGATCAATCACGATTGTACGGTTGCCTTCGAACACGAAAGCTTGGGCATAGACTTCGCGAAAGCGCTCGATCAATCCGGTATGGCAGATGAAATTCACCGCCACTTTGCCATCCTTGCGAGGCGCGATCCGCACCGAGCTCCCGATGCCTTTTTTGGCAGGCGTATAGCTAGGCTCGCCCCATTTCATGCTTTCCTCGATCGCGCCAACGGAAGGAATATTTGTAGCGGTATCAAGGATCAATTGTCGCAATGGACCAAGCTGCCCCAAGTGCTGCGCACCCATGCCGGCAAGATTGCCCAAGTCGTCAGCCATTTTTGTGCCTCTTCAACAGAAGCGGAGCCCGGCAATGGCAACCCTCGAGATGATCGTTGACCAGCCCCATCGCCTGCATGAAAGCATAGCAGGTTGTCGGACCGACAAAGGTCCAGCCTCGCTTTTTCAAATCCTTGGACAGGCGCGTGGAAGCAGGCGTCGTCGGCGCGGCCACCAAGGATGCGTAGTCGCGGCGTTCCGGCAATTCATGCGCGGGCGGTTCATGGCTCCAGAAATAGGCTGACAGTGAGCCGAACTCCTGCGTCATCTCTATGGCCCGGTTCGCGTTGTTAATGGTGGAGGCAATCTTGCCGCGGTGACGGACGATGCCTGCGTCGGCCAAAAGGCGCGCAATATCTGCGTCATCAAACTTGGCGACTTCACGAAAATCAAACCCGGCAAAAGCTGACCGGAAGTTTTCGCGCTTTCGAAGGATAGTCAGCCAGGAAAGCCCTGACTGAAAGCCTTCCAGACAGATTTTCTCAAACAGGCGCGTGTCATCTGTAACCGGGTTGCCCCATTCGCTATCGTGATATTTGCGATACATCGGGTCTTGGCCCGGCCACCAGCATCGTATGAGACCGTCTTCGCCAGCCCGCAGGCCTTCTGCCAGTGTCGCTTCCAATGCATTTTCCTTTTCTTAACCAAGCCCTTCAACCGGGCGGTAACCACACCAAATGGTTTACGCGACAAATCGCATTTAATGAATTTTGATTCACCATTTGTCTCCGGTTTTTGCGCACACTCCTGACACAACGCGGCAAGACATCAAGTTGCCGGACCAATTGTGGCGATGTGTACGAGGTACGCCAGATATGACGAAAATTTCCAAGCTTTTAATTGCCATGCTTACTGCAGCCATTGCGCTGCCGGACATGGCCGACGCCAATGACCGCTACGGTGAACCCAAGGCGATCATTGTCTCTCCGGACCTTTCGGCACCGTGGGTTATGCAGTTGCAAACAACGCCGTTGCGTAAAATCAGGCGCTCACTGCCTTCGCCGGTCGCCAGCCAGCAAGTCATTGTCATTGGCAAAGATATTCAGCGCGTAAGGCGTGTGCAGCGGACCATGCCGGCACCGCTCGACAACAGCGGGATAGTGAGCATCGGCG
>JANMEX010000135.1:0-2768 GCA_031377485.1 Phyllobacteriaceae bacterium | reverse complement strand
TTTAGTCCAGCCCGAAATCCGGCTTCCCGGTCGATCTGGGTCGAAGCGTCTGAAAAACCTGCAATATAGGCAATTTTTTTGTGCCCGAGCGAGACGAGATAATCGGCCAATATGCGTCCGCCTTTCACGTTGTCTGTCGTGACAGAAGACAGGCGTGGATCTCTGAGCGCACGGTTGAACAGCACCACCGGTATTCCCGTCGCGTGGCAACGTTCAGCAAAATCTGACGACATGGAAACCGAGGCCATAACGATGCCATCGACCTGATAGTCCATCAATTCACGTACCACCTGATCGACATTGACGGTCGATATGGGGGCAAGGAACACGAGAACATGGTATCCTTCTTTTTGAAGCTCCCCCGACAGGCGCTCAACAAATTCCGGATAAAAGTAGTTTTCCAGATAGGCCACCAAAAGACCTATAATGCGGCTTTTGCCTGACTTCAGTGACCTTGCAAGAACGTTCGGCCGATAGCCGAGCTTTTCGGCAGCGGCACGGACCTTTTCCGCAGTTTTGGGGCTGACCGACGATCCGAGCGTAAACACACGGCTAACAGCGGACTGACTGACGCCCGCCAATGCTGCCACTTCCAGTGATGTTACTTTCTCATTTGCCATTTCAACCGCTCCCCGACACTTTACCCGTCATTCCAGAAGCCGGACATTGCGGCAAGACGATTATTGCTCGTCCCCTAGGCGTACACCGCTTGCTTCGTCGAAAAGGTGCACTGCTTCAGAGGGAATGCTGATGGACAAGGGGGCATCGATCTGAATGCGAAAGTCCTTGGGGGCCTTGGTTGCCACCAGTGCGGCTCCCACCCTCACTGTGACAAGCGTTGAATCACCCATAAGCTCCATTGTGTAGACAGGCGCGTTAATCTGGCTTTTCGTTCCCGGTTTGGCAATTGACGCATCCTCCGCGCGAAAGCCTAGAGTAACCGGGCCGTCCGTTGCCTTAAGCCCGCTTACTTCCATCCCTTCGGCGCGAAACGTACCGTTGGCTATTTTGCCGGAGATCAAATTCATTGCCGGAGATCCGATAAAGCCGGCGACGAAAGTGTTGGCGGGGCGGTCATAGATTTCGGTTGGTGTTCCTACTTGCTGCACTCGGCCGTGACTCATGACAACTACGCGGTCGGCAAGTGTCATCGCTTCGATCTGATCGTGGGTCACGTAGACCGTTGTCCTTTTCAAAGTGTGGTGCAGATTTTTGATCTGCGCCCTTGTCGATACACGCAATTTGGCATCAAGGTTTGACAAGGGCTCGTCCATTAGAAACGCGTTCGGCTCACGCACGATGGCACGGGCCAGTGCAACGCGCTGGCGTTGGCCACCAGACAAGGCAGCGGGTCGACGGTCTAAATAGTCACCCAGTTCGACCATGGCTGAGGCGCGCATGACCCGCTCATGATGCTCAGCTTTTGGAATGCGCCGCACCCGCAGCGGGAAGCGGATGTTTTCATACACTGTCAGGTTCGGGTAGAGCCCGTAGCTTTGAAACACCATGGAAATGTCGCGGTCTTTCGGCTCCAGCTTGTTGACCAGTCGGTCACCGATCCAGACCTCTCCTTCTGTGATGCTTTCAAGCCCGGCAATCATGCGCATGGTTGTGGTCTTGCCACATCCTGAAGGCCCGAGAAAAACAAGGAATTCGCCGTCGGCGATATCCAGGTTGACGTCACTGACGCCAGTCACGGTTCCCCAGCGTTTGGCGACATTGATGAGGCGGATACGGGCCATGATTTATCCTTTGACAGCACCGGCGGTCAGACCGGAGACGATCTGGCGCTGGAAGAAGAGGACGAGGATGAAGAGTGGAACAGTTGCGGAAACGACGGATGCCACGGCAAACATGACATTGCCTTCATTTTGTATCGATCCGAGGAATGAAGCGATCTTGGGGATCATCGTTTGATTGTCCTGGCTCAGCAGCATCGAAGTAACGGCAAAATCATTGTATCCGAGTAGGAAGCTGAACAGTCCGGTCGTAACCACTCCTGGCCACATCACAGGAATGATGACCATTCGAAACGCTTGGAACCGGGTGCAGCCATCAACGAGTGCGCTTTCGTCAAGGTCCTTCGGAATTGAGAGGAAGAACGAATGCAACATCCAAAGCGTGAAGGGCTGGTTGATGGCCACCAGAACAATGATCGTAGTCGGCATCACGCCCCAGATGTTCAACTCGAAAAACGGCAGCAGATAGCCCGAAACCAGTGTTATGTGCGGCATGGCGCGGAAGACAAGCGCTGCGATCAAAATCCAAAAGGCATAGCGATTTCCGGACCGGGCCAATGCATAGCCGCCAAGCGTGCCGACAAACAGCGATATGCAGGTGACGGAGATCGTAACTATCCCGGTATTGATAGCCGAGCGCCAGAATTCATTCTTGATCCATGCGCCCTCGTAACCATCCAACGTGAACGATCCGCCTGTCTGCATTTGTGTGCGTGTGCCGACAATGGCATTCCAGAAACTTTCACGGGAGAAGAAGTCAGTCTCGACCTTGAAACTCCCCCAGACTGTCCAGGCAAACGGGAACAGCGCAGCCAGAAGCCAAATTGCAAGGAAGCAAGTGGTCGCTATTTTCAAGCCCGTCGGGCGGTCATTCACCTGATCTGACATGTCACACCACCTTCCGCGAGAAATCTCGCCATGTGCGAATCAGAACCGGTGCCAGAAGCACGATCACGCCGAATATTGTCAGCACCGACGTTGCTGCAGCCGAGCCGAACTGCTGCGCGTCTTGACTGACCAGATCATTGT
>JANMEX010000130.1:0-4680 GCA_031377485.1 Phyllobacteriaceae bacterium | reverse complement strand
TTCACCGGTCTACCGGGGCGGGAAAGCATGCCATATCTGGCAGTCTCCACTATGCTTGGCGGAGCCTATTGGCTTTTTCTTGGTCGGGCCTACGCCTCGGGTGAGATCGGAATTGTATACCCACTCGCTTACGGGAGTGCGCCAATCTGGATTTTGCTCCTTGGCAGTTACGTTTTCCAAGATAGTGTCACACTACAGCAACTGGCAGTGATCTTGCTGATTTCGGGTGGACTGCTGTTAGTGCTGTTTTCAAGCACGGACCGGTTGGTAAAAATAGACCGGAAAATATTTATCAACAGCGCCTCGGTCACAGTGATTCTTTGCGCCTATACGATGTGCGACGCATTGGCAGTACGCAAATCGGGAACACCGGTTGCATATACGGTATTTCTGTATGCAAGCAGCGGCCTTGTCGTGTTGATCTACTCAATCTGCTTTCACAAACAGAGAATAATGAACGCATTTGCCGCCAACCGCTTCGCAGGTCTTCTGTGGGGCGCGTTGTCCCTCGTCAACTATTGTGGCGAGCTCTGGGAAATGACACGCGCGCCCGTCGCTCTGGTGGCGGCATTGCGGGAGACGAGCATATTGTTTGCAATGCTGATAGCATTTTTGTGGCTGAAAGAGCCCATGAAACCTAGCCGCATAGCTGGCGCAAGTGTTGTAGCATTCGGCCTCATTTTAATGCGGCTGGCTTGATCTGACCAAGTCGGTCAGGCAGAAGGAATTAATCCGAGTTCCTTCGCTTTGGACCTAAGGCTCAGCAAATCCCTCCATGCCAGTTTCTTTTGTGCGGGTTGCCGCAAAAGATAAGCCGGATGGAGCATCGGCAGCACCGGAAGAGTGCGGCCTCCTGGAATCGTCCAATCTTTCCACGTTCCGCGCAGTCGCAGTATACCGTCCGTGCCGGGCAGGAAACTCTTTGCTGACACGCCACCAAGAAACACGAGAATGTCCGGATTGACCAATGCAATCTGCCGCTCAATGAACGGCCGGCAGATCTCTGTCTCCATCGGTGTCGGAGTCCGGTTTCCGGGCGGACGCCAGTATATCACGTTCGCGATATAAACCTGCGTCCGGTCAAGGCCGATGGAGGCTAACATGCGGTCCAGCAATTGTCCGGCTTTGCCCACGAAGGGGCGGCCTTCCAGATCCTCATCCCGTCCGGGTGCTTCGCCGACCAGCATGATCTTGGCTTGTGGATTGCCGTCGCCAAAGACAAGGTTTTTTGCGGTGAATTTCAAACTGCAACCATCAAAGATGGAAAGACTTTGCTGTAAGGCTTCCAAAGAAGGCGCACGGCCAGCGTCTTCTCGCGCACGCACAACAGCAGCTTCGTCCGGAACGGCATGTGAGGGCGTGGCAGGCGCAGGTCGCGCAGGACTTGTTGGCGCAAGCAAGCTTGCTCTTTGCCCATCTTGCGAAACGGCAGCTACCTCAACGGCCGCACTTTGCACAACAACGGCTTCCATCAGCCGATTCTGCGGCTCCTCTTCCATAGCGAAATCCAGCCCCGCTTCCGCGTAGAAGCGCAGCACGTCACCAATTTCATCTCGGGTCAAAGTGGATTGCATGATTTTACTTTAGAGACTCAACGCAAGAAGGGACAGGAAAAACCGGCGATAGCCACAGACATGCGTCGAAGTAGGATAATTGACGTAAACGTCAAACATCTCTAAGCGTGAATGGACGAATTGGGTGGGAAACGACGCAACATTGTCGCGAAAAGATTGGCGTCTTGGCGGCAAGCGTTTAGTTTCCATGACGAATTGGATTGCGGGCCGCATCTGCTTGCAACAGGAGAGACAAATGTCTGAGGCGCTGCCGGAACGCGAAAGCATGGAATTTGATGTGGTGATCGTCGGGGGTGGTCCGGCCGGCCTCTCCGCAGCGATCCGCCTGAAGGAAATCAACCCGGAACTTTCGGTGGTGGTTTTGGAGAAGGGTGCGGAAGTTGGCGCACATATTCTGTCTGGCGCGGTGGTTGACCCGATCGGCATCGACAAATTGTTGCCGGGTTGGCGCGATGATCCTGACCATCCTTTCAAAACGGAAGTCAAAAAGGACGTGTTTCTGGCTCTCGGACCTGCGGGCTCTGTGCGCCTGCCAAATTTCGCAATGCCACCGCTGATGAACAATCACGGCAACTATATCGTCTCTCTCGGCAATGTTTCCCGTTGGCTGGCTGGCAAGGCGGAAGCCTTGGGCGTGGAAATCTATCCGGGTTTTGCCGCAACCGAAGTCCTGTACAATGAAGCAGGTGCGGTGCGTGGTGTGGCGACCGGCGACATGGGCATTGAGCGCAACGGCGAACCCGGACCGGCATTTGCCCGTGGCATGGAATTGCTCGGCAAATATGTTCTGGTGGCAGAAGGCGCTCGCGGCTCGATAGCCAAGCAATTGATTGCAAAATACAGGTTGGATGAAGGCCGCGAGCCGCAGAAATTTGGCATCGGGATCAAGGAACTCTGGCAGGTAAAGCCGGAGAACCACAGTCAAGGTCTTGTGCAGCATACGTTCGGCTGGCCGCTGGACATGAAGACCGGCGGTGGCTCGTTCCTCTATCATTTGGAAGACAATCAGGTCGCTGTCGGATTTGTCGTTCACCTGAACTACAAGAACCCGTATTTGTCGCCATTCGACGAGTTTCAGCGGTTCAAGACGCATCCGGCGATTGCCAAGACCTTCGAGGGCGGCAAGCGACTGGCGTATGGCGCGCGCGCGATTACCGAGGGTGGCTTCCAGTCTGTACCGAAATTGTCGTTCCCCGGAGGTGCACTGATTGGCTGTTCAGCAGGTCTCGTCAATGTCCCGAGAATCAAGGGATCTCACAATGCAGTGCTGTCCGGCATGATGGCGGCTGAAAAAATTGCGGCCCGCATCGCAGATGGTTCGGTCAACGATGAGCCAATTGAGATTGAGCAAAGCTGGCGCGACTCTGCCATTGGCAGTGATCTCAAGAAGGTGCGCAATGTTAAACCATTGTGGTCCAGGTTCGGCACAATTGGCGGTATCGTCCTTGGCGGCCTTGATATGTGGGTCAACACAATAACAAATGGCTTTTCGCTCTTCGGAACAATGAAGCATGGCAAGACCGACGCGGCCTCGCTCGAACCGGCATCTGCCCACAAGCCGATAGCCTATCCCAAGCCGGATGGAGTCCTGACATTTGATCGTCTTTCGTCGGTCTTTCTGTCGAACACCAACCATGAGGAAAACCAGCCGGTACACCTGCAGGTCAAAAATGCCGAGTTGCAGAAGGCGTCAGAGCTGGGCATTTTTGCCGGGCCTTCGAGCCGATACTGCCCCGCCGGTGTTTACGAATGGGTGGAAAAGGCAGGCGATAAGACCTTCGTCATCAACGCCCAAAACTGCGTTCACTGCAAAACATGCGACATCAAGGACCCAAACCAAAATATCAATTGGGTGCCTCCGCAGGGTGGCGAGGGGCCGGTTTATCCAAACATGTAAACGGTCATGCAAGCGTAATACACAAATCCGATATCGCAGATGCGGGATGATTCTATCCCGCATCTTTTTTGTTTAACACACTGATTTCAATATCATTCTTAAAAGACTGCGTAAGACTTATCCACGATCACTCGCGTCCCCTCATACTTGGTCGATATTATTTCGGACAAGGACGAGGACCAAAATGGAAAACACCGGACGTTTCAGCCTGCCAATGATCATGCCGTCGCAGGCGCAGAAACATGTCACGCACAATGAAGCCCTGACGCTGATTGACGGGCTGATGCATTTGGTGATTAAGACATTTGGAGAGACCATTCCACCAGTAACTGCACAGATTGACAATGCGTTTGTGGTCGGCGCGTCTGCCACAGGTGCATGGTTTGGTCGCGATGGCAACATTGCCTTCAACACTGAATCCGGCTGGCGTTTCGTTGCGCCGCGACAGGGAACTATTGCACTGAATGCAGCGACTGCAGATCTCGTGATATTTGATCAAGGTGTTTGGAAACCGCTGTCGGACGCGCTCGACATCTCAAATTTGCCGCAGCTTGGCGTGAACACAACTGCAAGCCCAATCAACCGTCTTGCTGTCCGGTCCAATGCAGCGCTGCTGACGGCCATATATGCCGCGGACAGTGGCAATGGTGATATCCAACTCAAATTGAACAAGGAAGTGTCCGTTGATACCGGTTCACTCCTGTTCCAGACCGGATTTTCAGGCCGCGCCGAAATGGGTCTGGCCGGTGATGACGACTTCAGCATTAAGGTCAGCCCGGATGGTTCGGCTTGGAACGAGGCGCTTCGCATCGACAGGACCAGCGGCACTGTAACACTGCGCGCAAACTCCGTATCCAACCCCGCGCTTGCCAGTATGCCAACTGCGCGGTTCAAGGGTCGCACCACTGCCGGGGCAGGTGCGCCAGAAGACCTGACTGGCACGCAAGCAACGGCACTACTCAACAATTTCAGCACCACGCTCAAAGGCCTTGCGCCGGCATCGGGTGGCGGGACCGCGAACTTTCTGCGCGCAGACGGCGCATGGGCAGCCCCTGCCTCCGCTTCAGTGGAGCCCAACTCCAATGCTGGGCGCTTTTACGCATTTCACGATTGCATGTCGGCAGTGAACACACCTGACTGGGCATTTACAGTTACCGGAACTGGCGTTGCACACAGCCAAATTGATTTTACTGACAACAATTCCATCGG
>JANMEX010000115.1:0-8443 GCA_031377485.1 Phyllobacteriaceae bacterium | reverse complement strand
CGCCTGCTTTAAAAATATTAAATACTGCAATCGGTAGTTTTTGGTCACGACACAAGGTAAAAGCAGTTCATTCTGGAAACGGCAAGGCGCGCAAGCCATTCCACGCTGGACGATTTGGGCGCATCAACCATGATGGCGGACATTTCGTCGATGCGGCATGAAACACTTTACTCAAGGATATTCCGCACATGAGCAAGAATGGTCCACTTCGCGTTGGCATCGGTGGCCCGGTTGGTTCGGGCAAAACCACGCTGACAGAAATGCTATGCAAGGCGATGCGGGATGATTACTCGGTCGCGGTTATTACCAATGATATTTATACCAAGGAGGATGCGATGATCCTCAACCGCCTGCAGGCTTTGCCGGAAGACCGGATCATGGGCGTTGAGACCGGCGGCTGCCCGCACACGGCGATCCGTGAAGATGCTTCGATCAACCTTCAGGCCATTGCCGAAATGAATGCGCGGCATCCGGACCTTGATGTGATCTTCATTGAATCCGGCGGCGACAATCTTGCGGCTACGTTTTCGCCGGAGTTGGCCGATATTTCGCTCTACGTGATCTCGGTTTGCCAAGGCGAGAAAATACCGCGCAAGGGCGGCCCGGCAATCACCCGCTCTGACCTTTTGATCATCAACAAGATGGATCTGGCACCATATGTCGGCGCCAATCTTGATGTGATGAAATCCGATACGGAAACCGTGCGCGGTATGCGGCCTTACGTGTTCACCGACATGCTGCGGCGCAAAGGTTTGGACGAGGTGATCGCCTTCCTTGAGAAGAATGGCGGCCTTACACCGCGCGTTTCAACATAGCGTAGCCCAGTGCACCGAGCGTCAGCTTGTTGCCATCAAGGTGGGCTTTGGCCGTGAACGCATCCACTGTCAGCGCATCTTCAAAACCATCGGGCACTATAATTTCCGCGTCGTGAGGACCGAAATTGTAGACACAATAGCGCTGCTCGACAGCGTTGGTTCGCTCGAAGGCCAAAATCCAATCCGTGCAGGTGACAAATTCCTGATCGCCCGAGAGCAAGACCGGCGCGGCGTTTCGGGTTTTCAAAACTGCGCGATAGGTTGAGAGGACGGAGTGTTCATTGCCGGCTTCCTGCACCAACCCGTGAGCCAGATGCTCGTTGGAAACCGGCAGCCACGGTTTGCCTTCAGTGAAGCCGCCGTTGGGGAGATTGCCATCCCATGGGTACGGCGTGCGGCAGCCGTCGCGGCCCTTGAAGTCCGGCCAGAAGCGGATGCCGTAGGGGTCCTGAAGCTGATCGAAGGTGAGCGAGGCTTCGGTGAGGCCCAGTTCTTCGCCTTGGTAAAGGCAGAGCGAGCCGCGCAGGGCACCGATGAGCGCAATGCAGAATTTGGCGGTGTCGGTCTGATCATGTGTTCCTGTCCAGCGCGAAACGTGACGCTCGACATCGTGGTTGGAGAAAGCCCAGCACGGCCAGCCATCTGTTGCCACCTTGAAGAAGCCATCAACCGTGTTGCGGATATGCTCGGGATTGAACTGCGGGCCGAGAAGCTCGAACGAATAGCACATTTGCAGCATGTCGGGGCCGGAGGTGTAGTCCGCCATGGTTTGCAGCGAGCGCTCTTCGTCGCCGACTTCGCCGACCGCGAATGCGTCATACTCATTCAACAAGACGCGGAAGCGTTTCAGGAAATCGATGTTCTCAGGCTGGGTTTTGTCAAAGTCGTGTTTTTGTTTGCCGTATGGGTTCACGGCCGGAACCGTGTTGGCACCGGCAGCGGACGCGGGCGGGTTGGAGCGCAGTTTCTTGTCGTGGAAATAGTAATTGATGGTGTCAAGACGGAAGCCGTCAACGCCGCGTTCAAGCCAGAAGCGGGCTACATCGAGGATCGCGTCCTGCACATCCATATTGTGGAAATTGAGGTCCGGCTGCGAAGTGAGGAAATTGTGCAGATAATATTGGCGGCGGCGCGAATCCCATTCCCAGGATGAACCGCCGAACACGGACAACCAGTTGTTTGGCGGGGTGCCATCATCCTTGGGTTCGGCCCAGACGAACCAATCGGCGCGATCATTGTCGCGGGATGAGCGGCTTTCCTTGAACCAGGGGTGAACGTCTGCGGTGTGCGACAGCACAAGATCGATCACAACCTTGATGCCGCGCGCGTGGCTTTCGGAAACCATTGCGTCGAAATCTTCAAGGGTACCGAACATCGGATCAACGTCCTTGTAATCGGAGACGTCGTAGCCGAAATCCTTCATTGGCGAGGTGAAAAAGGGCGAGACCCAGATGCCATCCACGCCGAGGTCCTTGACGGCATCAAGCCGCTGGCGAATGCCGTTCAGGTCGCCGATGCCATCGCCGTTGGAATCCTGAAACGAACGCGGATAGATCTGATAGAGCGTTGCGCCGCGCCACCATTCACTCAAATTACCGATCTCTTCCTGCATTGTGCCAGTTCCGTTTGCGCGTTGTTTCATGCGGAGATGATCCGCTTGATATTGCCGATAGCATTTTTCAAAACGGATTCCAAAGCGCTTTCAAGATGTGAACTGTTGTCATAATTGGCACATTAAAATGAAAATTTCTCTAGATTTTTCATTTTAATGTGCTTGTATGGGGCATGATAGAGAAACCGCAGCTTTCGGACGCCTTGGAATTTGGTGCAACGCGCCAAGTGGGCGATGACATTCGCGCCTTGCGCAAGACGCGGTCGATGACCATTGCGGAATTGGCGGCAAATTTGGGTCGCTCGATCGGTTGGCTTAGCCAGGTGGAGCGCGGGCAGACGGAGCCGGCGATTGCGGACCTGAAGAAGGTTGCGCGACTGTTTGGCATTCCGGTTTCATTTTTCTTCCGCAATGAAACCGCGCCGGAGCGCGAGTGTGGCAAGATCGTGCGGGCGGCATCTCGGGCAGTGCTCGGCTCGAATGAAGATGGACTGACAGAAGAGCTTTTGTCGCCCGACCTTTCAGGCGATTTTGAAATGATCCGCTCGGTTTTTGCGCCGGGGGCGGCCAGCGAACTTTTCCCGCCACGCGCAGCACAGGACGGCGGATATCTCACCTCCGGGCGCTTGACGATTTGGATCGCAGAAGAACCTTTTGAATTGAAAGCCGGAGACAGTTTCGGTTTTCAGAACCAATCCTACCGATGGCAAAACCCCGGAGACGAGCCCTGTATCGTTATCTGGGTAATCTCGCCGCCGATTTATTGAGGACTTAAATGGCAAACTTTCCGACGCAAGCGCGCGTGGTGATTATCGGTGGCGGTGTGGTTGGGGTCTCATCGCTTTACCATCTGGCGAAAGCCGGCTGGACTGACTGTGTGCTTCTTGAAAAGAACGAGCTGACTGCTGGTTCGACATGGCACGCGGCAGGCAATGTGCCGACATTTTCCTCGTCCTGGTCGATCATGAACATGCAGCGATATTCGGCTTCGCTTTACCGCGAACTGGGTGCGCTGGTGAACTATCCAATGAATTATCACGTCACCGGTTCTGTTCGACTGGGTCACTCGAAGGAGCGGTTGCAGGAGTTCAAAAAGGTGGTTGGCATGGGCCGATATCAAGGGATGGACCTTGATATTCTCGGCCCGGATGACATCAAATCGCGCTATCCGTTTGTCGAGACTCATGATCTGGTCGGTGCGCTCTATGACCCGAATGATGGCGACATTGATCCGGCGCAGTTGACGCAGGCGTTGGCGAAAGGCGCGCGCGACATGGGGGCGACGATTTTGCGCTTTTGCCCGGCGACCGGGGCACGGCGCGAGAAAGGCGAATGGGTGATCTCGACACCGCAAGGAGAAATCCGATGCGAGTATGTGGTCAATGCGGCCGGCTATTATGCCCGCGAGGTTGCCAAATGGTTTGGCCGCGACTTGCCGATGATGGTGATGAGCCATCAGTACATGCTGTTTGACAATGTGCCGGAAGTGGAAGCGTGGACCAAGGAGGTTGGCCACAAGCTGCCGCTGCTGCGCGATGTGGATTCTTCTTATTATCTGCGGCAGGAAAAATACGGGTTCAATCTTGGTCCCTATGAGCGGAACTGCAGGGCGCACTGGACGACGCCTCAAGACCCGATGCCGGAGGACTTTTCGTTCCAGCTGTTTCCCGACGATCTGGAGCGGCTGGAATGGCATATCAATGATGCAGTGGCGCGTGTGCCTATCCTTGGCACGGCGGGGCTATCGAAAGTGATCAACGGGCCGATCCCCTATGCGCCGGATGGCAATCCGTTTATCGGGCCGATGCCGGGCGTGCCGAACGCATTTGAGGCTTGCGTGTTCACTTTTGGCATTTGCCAAGGCGGCGGCGCTGGCAAGGTTCTGGCGGAATGGGTGACAAAGGGCGAGACCGAATGGGACATGTGGTCATGCGATCCACGCCGGTTCACCTCGTTTGCCGATCAGGATTATACGGTCGCCAAAGGCATGGAAGTCTATGGCCATGAATATGGCATGCACTTCCCGCGGCACGCCTGGCCTGCGGGGCGCGACAAGAAACTGTCAGCCATTCATGACAGGACCAAGGCGCTTGGCGGGCAATATGGCGCGTACAATGGCTGGGAACGGGCACTTTGGTATGCCAAGCCCGGCGATGACATTTCTGAAGAAGCGACCCAGACCTGGGCGCGCAAAGGCCCGTGGGAGCCGCGCATACGCGAGGAATGCGAGGCGGTGCGCGATGCGGCGGGCATACTGGATCTGCCCGGTTTTTCACGCTTCCGGCTGAAGGGCGAAGGCGCCACGCAATGGCTTTCGACGCTGACGACGGGCATAATACCGAAGCCGGGCCGTATTGGTCTTGGCTATTTTGCGGACGATTCCGGCCGGATCGTCACCGAAATGTCAGTGATGACTTTGGCCGAGGATTTCCACTTCCTGATCACAGCGGCGGTGGCGCAGTGGCATGACATGGAATGGCTGAAGAAGCATGTGCCTGAAGGCGCTGCGTTTACGCTGGACGATGTGACCGATGCGTTTTCGTGCCAAATTCTGACCGGGCCAAAGGCTCGGGCAATTTTGGCAGACGTTTGCGATGCGGACCTGACATCCGGCTGGCTTACGCATCAGACCACGCAAATTGGCGGGCGATATCTCCAGCTTGTGCGCGTGTCATTTGCCGGTGAGCTCGGTTGGGAACTGCACACCAAGGTGGAAGATACGGCGGCAATTTTTGATGCCGTTTGGGAGGCCGGACAAAAACATGGGCTGAAACCGTTTGGCATGTTTGCCCTGGATAGTTTGCGTCTCGAAAAGGGTTATCGCGCCTGGAAGGGTGATCTCTCGACCGACTATACGATCTTGCAGGGCGGGCTGGAGCGTTTTGTCAAATGGGACAAGCCGGATTTCAAGGGCAAGGCGGCACTTCTCAACGAAAAGCAGCGCGGTGTGACCAAGCGGTTTGCGACACTCATCGTGGATGCTGGTGACTGCGATGCGCCATATATGTCGACGCTTTGGCATGACGGCAAAATTGTAGGCGAGACGACATCCGGCGGATGGGGATACCGGGTCAACAAATCTATTGCGCTGGCGATGCTGCGCACTGATCTCAACATGCCCGGCACCGAGCTTGAAGTCGAAATTTATGGCGAGCGGTTCAAGGCAATCGTGCAGGCGGATGAACCACTGTGGGACCCGAAGAATGAGAGGATCCGCGCATGAAGAAAATTGTACTGACCGATGGCGGCATGGGGCAGGAATTGTTGCGACGCTCGGGCGCTGCGCCGACGCCGCTTTGGTCTGCGCGGGTGCTGATCGACGAGCCGGATCTGGTGCGCGATCTGCATGTGGATTTCATCAAAGCTGGCGCCCGTGTCATTACGATCAACACCTACGCAGCGACACCGGAGCGTCTTGAGCGCGATGGTGCGCCGGGGCTGTTCAAGACATTGCAGCGCCGTGGCATAGATTTAGCCAAAGAGGCGCGAGACACAGCCGGACATGAAGTACGCGTTGCCGGTTGCCTGCCGCCACTTTTTGGCAGCTACGCTCCTAAGCTGCGGTCAAGCTTTGACGAAACACTTGATACTTATCGCCAGATCGTTGCTGAGCAAAAGGATCATGTTGATCTTCTCCTTTGCGAAACAATGGCAAGCGCTGAGGAAGGATTCGCTGCAGCGACAGCAGCGGCAGAGTCAGGGCTTCCGATTTGGGTTTCCTGGACTTTGCAGGACAGCCTTGATGGCGCGCAGCTGCGCAGCGGCGAGACGATTGCGGATGCCGCAAAAGCCATTGCCCACATCAAGACCGAAGCGCGGATGATCAATTGTTCAAAGCCTGAAGTGATCAGCGCGGCAATGGATGATCTTATCGCGCTCGGCGGCTCTGTCGGGGCTTACGCCAACGGGTTCACGTCCATTGGCGCACTCAAGCATGGCGGGACGGTGGATGTGCTGGAAGCGCGGCGTGATCTTGGTCCGGAAAGCTATGCGGACTTTGCCGAAGGCTGGGCGAACAAGGGCGCGGCGATTGTCGGAGGTTGCTGCGAGGTTGGCCCGGAGCATATCGCGGCGTTGCGTGATCGCCTTATGGCCAATGGATATGAACTGACGGGGACGCCGCAATGAGCGCCATTCCAACAAAGGCCCGCGCGGTCATTATCGGTGGCGGAGTGTCCGGCTGTTCGGTCGCCTATCATCTGGCAAAACTTGGCTGGAATGACATTGTGCTGCTGGAGCGCAAGCAACTGACCTCCGGCACGACATGGCATGCGGCAGGGCTAATTGGGCAGATGCGCGCTTCGGTCAACATGACGCGGCTCGCCAAATATTCAGCTGATCTTTATGTGAAGCTGGAGGCGGAGACGGGTATTGCGACCGGTATGCGCCAATGCGGCTCGATCGCGGTTGCCCTGACCGAAGACCGCAAGACCGAGATTTACCGGCAGGCCTCGCTGGCCCGCGCTTTCAATGTGGATGTGCGCGAGATTTCTCCGCAGGAAGTCAAGGAGATGTATCCGCATCTCAATGTGAATGATGTGGTTGGCGCCGTGCATTTGCCGCTCGATGGGCAGTGCGATCCGGCCAATATTGCAATGGCGCTCGCTAAGGGTGCGCGCATGCGTGGGGCGCAGATTTTTGAACAGACAAAAGTAACCGCTGTTCACAAGAAGGATGGTCGCGTTTCCGGGGTTTCCTGGAAACAGGGCGATGAGGAAGGCACGATTGAAGCCGACGTGGTGGTGAATTGCGCGGGGATGTGGGCGCGTGATTTTGGCGCGATGTCCGGTGTCAGCGTTCCCCTGCACGCCTGCGAGCACTTCTATCTGGTGACTGAACCCGTTGATGGATTGGGCCGCCTGCCGGTGCTGCGTGTGCCGGATGAGTGCGCTTATTACAAGGAAGATGCCGGCAAGATGATGCTCGGCGCGTTCGAGCCGGTCGCCAAGCCTTGGGGCATGAACGGCATTTCCGAAGATTTCTGTTTCGACCAGTTGCCGGAAGACTTCGGGCATTTCGAGCCGATCCTTGAGATGGGTGTCAATCGTATGCCGCTCCTCGGCACGGCGGGCATCCACACGTTTTTCAACGGGCCGGAAAGTTTCACGCCGGATGATCGCTATTATCTTGGCGAAGCGCCGGAACTTGGCGGCTATTATGTTGCTGCCGGTTACAACTCGATTGGCATCGTATCCTCCGGCGGCGCGGGCATGGCGCTGGCGCAGTGGATCCATGACGGCGAAGCGCCGTTTGATCTTTGGGAAGTCGATATCCGCCGGATGCAGCCGTTCCAGAAAAACCGGCGGTACCTCAAGGAACGCGTTACGGAGACACTTGGCCTCCTCTACGCCGACCACTACCCCTATCGCCAACCGATCACCTCGCGTGGCGTGCGGCGCTCGCCGTTGCACGAACATCTGAAGGCGCGTGGCGCTGTTTTTGGCGAAACAGCCGGGTGGGAACGTGCGAACTGGTTTGCAAAACCTGGACAGGAGCGCGAGTACAAATATTCGTGGCATCGGCAGAACTGGTTTGAAAACCAGCGCGACGAGCACATGGCGGTGCGCACCGGCGTCGGTCTGTTTGACATGACCTCGTTTGGCAAAATCCGTGTCGAAGGCCGCGATGCGTGCGCATTCCTGCAGCATGTTTGCGCCAATGACATGGACGTGCCGGTTGGCAAACTTGTCTACACGCAGATGCTCAACATGCGCGGCGGGATCGAGAGTGATCTGACGGTTTCGCGGCTTTCCGAAACTGCCTTTTTGCTTGTCGTGCCGGGGGCAACTTTGCAGCGCGATCTGGCTTGGCTGCGCAAACATGTGGGCGAGCGGTTTGCGGTCATTACCGATATCACAGCGGCGGAATCCGTGCTTTGCGTCATGGGTCCGAAATCACGGGAGTTGATGCGAGCCGTCAGCCCGAATGACTTTTCGAATGCGCACAATCCGTTCGGAACGTGGCAGGAGATTGAGGTTGGCATGGGGCTCGCCCGCGCCCATCGCGTTACTTATGT
>JANMEX010000090.1:0-1682 GCA_031377485.1 Phyllobacteriaceae bacterium | reverse complement strand
TTCAACTTCTTAGGCGGGCGAATGACGATGGTGACCATGGTGATGCGATCACGCAGGCCGATGGTCTGGAGATAGTCCTGCCAGCGGCGATCGATCTCCTCATTGAACGGGTGACCGGTGACCGGCGGGGCGGTTGGCTTGGTCTCGACCGAAATGCGATGCACATAAAAGGCGGCGTCGCCGCGCTGCTGGGCAATGAAGCGGGAAAAGGCGTCGGACAATTCCATGGTCTGGCGCGTGTCGATGGTGTCGGCGTTGATGCCTTCGACGGCAAAGGATGCCATCAGATCACCGTCTCGCAGCATCATAGTCACGTCATCGACGACGCTGATGTAGGGCAGGGCGCTGACCATCAGCGGGCCTTTGTGCCGGGTCTTGTCCGCAATGTTGCGGGTGGCAAATGTTGGCAGGGCTTCAAGCACGGTAGGTTACCCCTTCCTTGCTGAACACGGCGTGGGACATTTTCATGCAGCCAAGCGTGGCGAAAAACACATTGATGATTTTTGGGTCGTAGGCGGCCAGCGCACGCAGCGCGATATAACCGGTGCTGCCGACAACAATGATATACACAAACGAACTGGTGAGGATGAAACCGATCATCGACACACCGATCAGAACCACCATGTACATGATCGGCAGTCCGGCAAATGTGACTTCTCGTGTAAGGCCGATAAACAGCGTGGTGTATTTCATGGCTTGATCTCTTGCGCGTTGGGTTTGACTTTTGGAGCGGATGCCGGCTCACAGGCATGAGCGTTGACAGGTGTCGTATTGCCAGGTGACATGGTCTGTGAGCCGGATCGTTCAGCGCACCGCCCGAAGGCGGGACACATCAGTGCGTTCGCATCAGGCGACCGCGATGGCTTTCACGAAGGAGGCGCCGCCAAAGACAATTGCGATGCCGACGATGATCGAGACCGCAAATGTCCAATCCATGCGGCCCGTCATGAACGAAAAGCCAACAGCCATGACGGCAAGGGCCGAAATCGAGATACCGATCGGGCCGGTGATTGTCGTGACGATCTTGTTGAGGAAGGTGTTCACGCCGGTGAAGTCCTGCGCGTAGCTCGGCTCGATCGTGATGAGCGTGATAAGCGCCATATTGATAAGAAGCGGCATGGTCAGGTGCCGTCGCAAAAATTCGTAAATCTGGTTCATTTCAATCTCCTGTAGTTTCAATATTTTGGTCGGTAAAAAGCTGCTGGTCGTTTGATTTTTTATTCAGTCTGTCTGGTGCCCTTTGTCTCCCTGATCTGTTTCACGAAAACTTTTTGGCCTTGGCCGTTGTTTTGGCTTTGGCCATTGTCTTGGCCTTGGTGCTCGCAGAAGGCTTGGTTTCAGCGCTTCCGAAAAGGACCTGGAAAATGCTCTTCCTGGCGTTCGCCTTGGCTTGAACTTTGGCCTTCATGTCGGCTTTGGCCGTGACGGCTTTAGAATTGGCCGACGATTTGTTTTTCAAGGCGGTCTTGCTTTTTGCCTTGACCGGAGACTTGGCGCTGGCGGTGTGGACCGCAGATTTCACGGTCTTTTTGGCGCTCGCCTTGGCTGGTGACTTTGCCTTTGCAACAGCTTTCGATTTGACCGGGGATTTGGATTTGACCGAAGCTTTCGCCTTGGCTGAAGCTTTCGATTTGGCAGCTGTTTTGGCTTCGGCTTTCATCGCCTTTTTGGTGGCTTTGGCC
>JANMEX010000074.1:0-5400 GCA_031377485.1 Phyllobacteriaceae bacterium | reverse complement strand
GGTTTGGGCTCGGGGTGGGGGGGCGGGGGGCGGGGGGCCAAGGGCTTGGCGGAAATGGCACGGAAGCCTTCGGGTTCAGCATCGCGCCGTTGATCAACCGCGCGGCCGAGTTTGAAACGCTTGCAGAAGAAGCACGTATGGCGCGCCGTCAGCTGAAATTGATGAAGGAGCAAGTCACATTGCTTCGCCGTGATATCGACAAGCTGATTGAACTGGGCGCGGAAGTGCTCCCCGACATCGACTGGCAGGCCAAATACGCGCTGTTTTGCAGCGTCGTGGCGCAACTCCCCCGCCTTCCAACCATCGCTGATCTGGAGCCAGTGCTCGACGGCCTCGAATGCCTGCACCTGGAAATCTCCAAGCTGCTGGAAAATCACCTTAAATCTCAAAATATGAGCGCCACAGAGTCTCATTTTGAGCAGCACAAACAGAATTCAAATACCGAATCCGATTCTGATCTTGAACCACGCTTTAGAGAAAAGCAGGGGCAAACTGAGGCGGGCAATACTGATCCGGTGGTGGTTGCCACCAACAGACCGCAAGATCACGGTGAGGATCAGGGGGAATACCAGCTGCAGAAGGCGAGGGGGGCTGAAGCTGAGCCCATCCTGATGCCCGATGAGACAAGCCCTGCTGAAAAGCCGGTGCCGCTTGGCCTGGTGTTGAAAGCCTGCCCCGACATTGCCGATTATGCCAAAGGTGGCGTTGCATCGTGGCGGGACCTGATGGCGGCGGCCGTTGTGGTCCGCTCGATGCTGGGGGTCAGCCCGAGCGCTTACGAGGATGCCTGCATGGTGCTTGGGCAGGAGAGGGCGGCAATCGTCGTCGCCTGCATCCTGCAGCGGGCTGAGCATATCAAGTCGGCCGGCGGCTATCTGCGCAATCTGACGGACAAGGCGAGAGCCGAGGCGTTTTCGGTCTGGCCGATGCTGTTGGCGCAACTGAGGGCCAATGGCGGACATTTGGCGGTGGTTCCGGACCGGTGAGGCAGGTGATTTCAGGTGATCAGATTTGCCTGGCGGCTTGCACCTACGCTGATATTGGGAGGCCTACGTCGGTTAATGGGACGATGCCGCATCGTGCAGTTTCTGTATGGCTCCTGCCAGAGACATTGCCCTCCCGCCCTCGCCAATGGGAACTTCGCGGTCGGCTGCATATACAAGGATATTCTCATCAGCCTTGATGTCGCTGACTGCGAGATGAAAACCTCGTGAAACCTTTGCGACGGCCGTGCGCTTGATTTCGATTGCCCATGTGCCTCCATTGGGCAGCTTGAGCACAAGGTCGAGTTCTGCCCCTGCCGATGTGCGGTAAAAGAAAGCTTCGGTGCCGGCTGGCGCTTCAGCAATCAGGGATTCGATGCAGAATCCTTCCCAGCTACCGCCGACGACTGAATGGCCGAGCAGGCTTTCCAAGGTTCCAAGCCCAAGGAGAGCGTGCAGAAGTCCGCTGTCGCGCACATAGATTTTTGGGGATTTGACCAGCCTCTTGCCGACATTTTCATGCCAGGGAGCAAGGCGCCTGACCAGCATGAGGTCAACCAGCAGATCAAGATAGCGCGCAATGGTCTGGCCCGAAACGCCAAGGCCCCCTGCAAGCGATGCAGCATTCAAAAGCCCGCCCTGACTGTTGGCAAGCATTGTCCAGAAGCGCCGCAGGGTTGTTGCGGGTATGCGCGGGCCGAGCATCGGAATGTCGCGCTCGAGATAGGTGCGCAGGAAGTCCTCGCGCCATCTCAGGCTTGACGGTTCGTCGGAGGCCTGGAAACTGTCAGGAAATCCGCCACGGAGCCATAAATCATGCAGTTGTCCTTCACCGACCTCGCTCAAAAGCAACGGTGGCAATTCCACGTAACGCACACGTCCGGCAAGGGATTCGGCTGACTGGTTCAAAAGGACATTTGAAGCAGAACCCAGCAGGAGAAACTGTCCCGTGCGCAATCCCTTTCGCCGCCGCGCATCGATTTGGCCGCGCAGGCTTGAAAACAAGGCAGGCATTTGCTGGACCTCGTCAATAATGACAAGCCTGCCATGCTGCTCGTCGAGATAGAGGTCCGGCTCGGTCAGGATTTGCCGGTCAGCTTCGCGCTCAAGGTCGAGGTAAGTCGAAACGCGCTCTTCCGCGATCTGCAAGGCCAAGGTGGTTTTTCCGACCTGCCTTGGTCCGAGCAGAACCACAGCTGCCTGCTCATCAAGGCCGGATTGAATGGTTTTTCTGGCTTTTCGTGCGTACATACCTTGTAAATACTCCAACACGTGGAATATTTGCAAGGTAAATTCTCCCGAATTGTGAAATGTTTCAGCGTCAAAAGCACATTAGCAATCATCAGTCCACGTTGTCTCAACGTTTTCCGGCGTGCTCAAGACTTTTTCGCGCTTGTTGAATTTGCCGCGGCAAACACAAGCTACTCTGCCAGCGCTGCAAAGTGCGTCAACTCATCAGACGTGCGGCGCGGCCAAGCTTGCGCTCTGCATCATTGTAGTAGCTGGCGGCCTGGGCGGTGGATTTGTGGCCGGATTGGGCCATGGCCTCGGGAAGCGATACGCCGCGCTTGGCCGCTTCCGTGAGGTACCCTGAGCGCAAGCCGTGTGCGGAGAAATCTTTGGCGTCAAATCCTGCGGCGCGCAGGCGGATTTTGAGGATCAGGTTAACCGACTGCGGGTCGAGCGCGCGGGGTTTGAGATTGCCCCATTGGTCGATGGCCCGAAAGATCGCGCCGGATTGGATATTGCCCGTCTCCAGCCACAGCAACAGCGCATCGGCCGGCGCACCGACCAGAATGGCGCTGGCACCGCTGTCAGCGCTGGTGGTCTTGGTCTTGCCAAGGCGAAGCGTGAGGCATATCAGCGTTGCGGATTGCGGATTGGAAGGATTGGAAAGCACCGGCTCCTCGCGCACAATCTGTTCCACCTGATGGCCTGCCATTTCTGAGCGACGCCGCCCGCCGGAGGCAAAGGCAGTCAGCAAAAGCGCCCGGTCACGCAGATCCACCAGCTTTTCCGTGCCAATCAACGCCAGAATGCGGGTCAGCACGTCGGCGGTCACCGCCTTGGCGCTCTTGCGTTGTCTGGGCAAGGCCGCAGCGCGGGTGGCAAGCCTGAGCGCCATCGCGAGCGAGGACGTGTTGAAAGCACCGGTCATCCCGCGCCATTGCGTCAGCGTTGACCAGGACGACAGGCGGCGACGCACAGTGGAAGGCGCATGTGGTCCGGTTTTGCGCAACAGGCCGACCGCCTGTAACGACGCCGCCACGCTTTGCGGCATGCCGTGGGCGGAATCTGCAAGACGCTCGAACGGATCCCACAAATGATGCGCCACAAACTTGATCAGCAAGGCCTCCGGTGCCGGCCAAGGCAGGGGTTTTCCAGTCGATGCCAGTGCCCACGCCTCGAGATAGGCCAGATCCGACGCCAGCGCCCGCATCGAATTGTCACCGAGGCCGGAGCGGGCCAGATGTTTCAGCGTCGCCACGTCCTCATCGGTGATGAGTTCCGCCAGCCGGTCGCGCCGTTTGTACGGCAAAATGGCGTTGAGCGCATCAAGCTGTTCGGCGCGGGCAAGGTTGAAATCAGCTGCGCCGTGACTTTCGGACGATCCAACCGGAATTTTGCGCTTCATATTGCTCTCCTTGTTAGCAGCATGCGCTTGAAAATATCCCGTAAATCCCGTATATTACGGAACAAAGGAATTTTTCGATGACATCGACTGTGACGGCTGCGGCCATTTCCAAGAGTTTTGGGGTTTATCAGGATGCTGCGGTGCGAGCGCCTGTCATCATCACCAAAAACGGGCGCCCGCGCACCGTTCTTATTGCCTATGAGGACTATGTTCGCTTGGCCAGCCGCGATAGACGCGTCGAACTGACGTCGGGCCTGTCTGCCGCCGAGATCGCGACGGTCGAAGCCTCGCAAATGGAGCCGGGTCTTGATCACCTCAATGCCGAGCTCGCAGCTCAAGCGGTGACTGGGAAGCATGCTGCCGACTGACATCAAGGTCGGTCATGTCCTGCGTTACTCCTGTCTCTGGCATTGGCAACATATGGAAGGGCGCGAGGAGGGCGACAAAGACCACCCTTGTCTCGTTCTGGCGCTGATGGCGACACTGGAGGATGGAACGCCGGTCGTGCGCGTTCTGCCGATTACCCATACGCCGCCGAAGGATGCTGAAGATGCCTTGGAGATTCCGGCTGCAGTGAAAAGTCGGCTGCGGCTCGACGAGGAGAAATCGTGGATCCTACTGAGCGAAAGCAACCGGTTCACCTGGCCCGGACCAGATCTGCGCCCGCTCGACAATGCCAGCGGATATTATGGCCCACTGCCGCCTGCCTTGTTTGACGAAGTAAAACGACGTTTTGTCGAGCTTGCGCGCGGCCAGCGCCATAAATCGAGCGCCAGAACCACATAGGCCGAACAAACGGCGACGCTGTTGCTCTTGGGCAATGGTGTGGCGGCAGGCAAACATTCTGCATTTCCCGGGACGCTGATTTGCGCGGATTCTAAACGGTTTCGCCACCAAATCCATCACTATCGATAAGAGGTCATTATCAATAGTGAATGCTGCTCATGTCTGCCCTGCGGTATGAGTCAATCAATATGTCATATTGCTTTACTATAAGAATTTTGATTAAGCTTAATCAATGGTTTACAAAATCGAGCCCCTGGACCTGAACGCCCTGTTGCTGCCGGTGTGCGCCGCCTCAACCGCCCTTGCGCGGCTCGATGAACGCCTTGCCCGCTCCCCCGTCCGGGATGGCTTTATCGAGCGCCAGCATTTTACCGATGCGACCGCCGCGCTCTGGCTGGAAGGCGAACTGGTGCATGTCGAAGACCTGGTGCTGCATGACGCGCACATGGACATCCGCACGCCAACGCATGAACTCACCCGCGCCCATGGCGTCCTGCGCGCCCGGCGGCAGATATTTGGCAACAGGCCGGATTGGGCACTGGGCACGGAAGGGATGCGGCAACTGACGCGGCGGGGCAGGGCCGCGATCGGTTTGGTCGACAATCGGGCAGAGCAGGCATCGGATGCTGATGAACAAGGCGGCGCACGGGTGGCAATCGCTGACGCAGGCAATCAGGCGCAGCGACAGGCACCAGGGTTGCCGGTGCCGGCTTCGGCCGAATCCGATGATCTGACCAGAGCGCTTGACGCGATGGATGCGGTTCTGGCGCGCAGTGCCAAAATGCTGGACGGGCAAAAGCCAGAGCCGCAACCGGACAGGCCGCGCACACCGGAGCGGCCGGAGCTGGTTTACGATCTTGACTGGGACGAAGGCGCGCGCCTCACGCAATGGCAGGACGTGATTGCCGCCACACGAAAATTGCCCGTCGTGTTGCGCGCCGCCATCCTCATCGACGCCTGGGGCGAGATCGAGGTGCTGCAACATGCATCCTGGCT